>JAFZPN010000002.1 GCA_017550315.1 Clostridia bacterium | reverse complement strand
GGCGATGGGCGGGATCGTCGACATGAGCGTGCTCGAAGAGGCCCCGGGACTGCGCTCCCCGGTCCAGACCTACGTCATGGAATACGACGAAGCCCTGATCTTCGAGGCCATCCGGCGGGAACTGCGGCGCGGCGGACAGGTGTTCTACCTGTACAACAAGGTCGAGGGCATCTACCACGTCGCGGACCGCATCGCCGCCGCCATCCCCGACGCGCGGATCGCCGTGGCCCACGGAAAGATGGACCGCGACGACATCGAGGAGGTCTGGGACGCGCTCATCCGCGGCGACGTCGACATCCTCGTCTGCACCACGATCATCGAGACGGGCGTCGACATCCCGAACGCCAACACCCTCATCATCGAGAACGCCGAAAACTACGGGCTCTCCCAGCTCCACCAGATCCGGGGGCGCGTGGGACGCTCGAACACCCGGGCCTTCGCCTACTTCACCTACCGCCGCGGCAAGATGCTCACGGAGGTGGCGGAGAAGCGGCTGGCGGCGATCCGGGAATACGCGGAGTTCGGCGCGGGATTCCGCATCGCGCTGCGCGACCTCGAGATCCGCGGGGCGGGCAACCTGCTCGGCGCGGAACAGCACGGCCACCTCGACGCCGTGGGGTACGACCTCTACATGAAGCTGCTCGAAGAGGCCGTGATCGAGGAAAAGGGCGGCGAGGTAAAGAAGCCCCGTCCGGACTGCGCGGTCGACGTGCGGTGCGACGCCTATCTCTCGAAGTCCTACATCGCCTCCGCCCCGCAGCGCATGGACATGTACAAGCGCATCGCGCGGGTGGAGAACGAGGCGGACTACGACGACATCCTCGACGAGCTCTGCGACCGCTACGGAGAGCCGAACGCCGCCGCCGTCAATCTCTGCCGGATCGCCCGGATCCGCGCGCTCGGAAGGGACGCGGGATTCTCCAAGATCGAGGAGCGGGACGGTTCGGTGCGGCTCTACACGAACGAGATCAATCCCGCAGCCGTGCAGAAGCTCGCGCACGCCTACCCCTCCCTCGGTGTGAAGGTCTCCCTCTCCCAGAATCCCTTCATCACGCTCAAAACCAAGCAGAACGAACGGAACACGGAATTTCTCATCGATCTTCTCACGAAATATACATCCTTTCTCACGGCGTGATACAGAAAGTTCATTTTTTCCGTGTATAATGAAACCGCAAAATCGACAGAAAAGAGACGCAACGTGAAAACAAGCACTGTCTTCCGGCATATCCTCGCCCTCATCCTCCTCGCCGCCCTCGCCCTGGCCCTCGTCTCCTGCGGAGGAGGCCGCGCGGTGATGGAGTACGGCGGCGAAGCCATCACCGAGGGGGAGTTTCAGTTCTACCTCGCGACCTACAAGTCCCGCTTTGCAGAGACCTATTCCGATTTCCGCGACAACGAGGCCTTCTACCGCCAGCCCGTCGGGGACGTCACCGCCGAGGAATTCCTCTTTGACGCCGTCGTACACAACGTGAGCCTTTCCCTGATCTGCGACGGACTCTTCAAAGAATACGGCCTCTCCCTGCCCCGCGCGGTGGTGAGCGAGGTCGACGAATACCTCGACACCTTCCTCGAGGACTACGCGGGCGGGAGCAAAAACACGCTCAACCAGGCCCTCTCGGCTTACGGCGTCAACATGAAGATGCTGCGCGAGATCTATCTCCGCGATGAGCGCGCGACCGCCGTATACAACTATCTCTACGGATCGAGCGGCACGATCGGGCTGAACGACGCGGACCGGACGGCCTATCTCGAAGCGAACTACGCCCGCGTGCGGCACATCTGGGTGAACAACAAGACCGGCTACGCGACCGACGAAAACGGCGACCCGATCATCGGCTCGGACGGCTATCAGCAGCAGATCCCGCTCACGGGGTCGGATCTCGACGCGAAAAACGCCCTCGTGGCGGCGATCGACGAATCCCTCGCGGAGGGCGGCGACTTTGAGCAGATCTACGAAGCCTTCTCGGAGGATCAGTATTACCCGCACGGCTACTACCTCACCCGGGACATGGACTTCGTCGAAGGCGTGGTCACTTCTGCGTTCGAGCTCGCGGTCGGCGACTGGGTGAAGGTCGAATCCGACTACGGCGTGCACTACATCATGCGCCTGCCGCTGGAGGAGCGCCCGTGGGAGGAGGAGGACTGCGCGGACTTCTTCGAGGACTACGACGAAACCGTGACGGCGGAGCTCTTCACCTCGATGCTCGAAGAGAAGTTCTCGGAGATCACCTATCACGACGATCTGCTCTCGCAGTATTCGGTCGAGGCTTCCCCGATCAACTCGCGGTTTTGATTTCCCCGCAAACGAACAAAAGAGCCCTGAGACGGCGTTTGACCGTTTCAGGGCTTGTTTGCTGCGGATCATGCTTCCAGAAAATCGCAGATGCGGTCGTAGAAATCCTTCGCTTCCTCGTAGGCGGCGTGGCCGAGGCCGGGATAGAGATGCATCTTGCTCCCCGGGATCCCCGCGTGTAGCTCGCGCGACGCCTCCGCCCCGACGATTTGGTCCTCTTCCCCGTCGAGGATCAGCGCAGGGCAGGCGATCCGGCCGATCTCCTCCCGCGCGTCGAAGGAGAGGATCGCCTCCGCGTTGACGAGGAACCGGTCATAGCTCGCCGGCCTGCCGACGTGGCCGAGGAGGGGATAGAGCTTCCGGTATTTCTTCAGATATGCCGGGGAGTAACTGCGCTCCGCCGTGTCGATCATGAGCTCCCGGTGCCGCCCTTCCCGCGCGAGCCCGATCCAGCGGTTCACACAGCCCCGGGACATCTCGTTCGCGTACGGCGCCGTGACGGCGAGGATCAGGGCGGAGACGCGCTCCGGATGCATCACGGCGAGCATCTGCGCGATCATGCCGCCCTCGGACACGCCGAGCACCGCGGCCTCCCCGATCCCGAGGCTCTCCATCGCCCGCGCCTGATCTTCCGCCATATCCCGGATCGCCGTTCCCGCGGGCATCCGGTTCTTTCGGCTGAACATCCAGACCGTGTACCGATCGAAGAACCTGCGGAATGGAGGAGCGAGCAGGAGCGCCTTTCCGCCGACGGTCGCGAGCCCGTCCGAGAGCCCCGGCAGCACGATCAGATGCCGCGCGCCACGGCCGAAGGAGACGTATTCCATCTCCGTATCGCCGAGCGGAACCCGGCCGTTTTTTGCGTTCCACAACATGATGCGCCTCCGTCAGAACGCCCAGTCTTCGCCGCCGGGGATGACTTTCACCGTTCTCCGGCTGCCGTCGACCTCGATGAGCCCGCCGACGTAGTGTTCTCCGCCGTCCTCATCCTTCACGCCCGGGATCGAGCAGACCGCCGTCGGGAAGGAGGCGCTGCGCTTGTCCGCCGTGTGCGCCGGGATGAGATAGGCGCGGTGCATGTGTCCGGCGAGGAGCAGATCGATCCCGATCTCGTCGCATAAGCGCGTCCATTCCTCGTAAATATCGCTCGCGACGTCGAACGGGAACGGGAAATGCTCGACGAACGGGACGTGGCAGATCGCGATCTTCGTCTTCACGCCATCGGCCTCGTATTCCTCCGCCTTGTTCGCGATGAGGGAACGGATGTATTCCGTTTCGCGCCGCCGGAAGGTATCGAAGAGGATCGTCCCGCCGTATTCGATGTTGGTATCGTATTTGTCCTCGCCGCAGTCGAGCACCAGCCCCCAGAGCGAGCCCAGGCGGAAGGAATAGAAGGTCTCGCGCCGCCCGCCCCGGAACGCCGTCGGGATGTAGTTCACGAGATCCTGCGCGGCGTATCCCCGCGTGTCATGGTTGCCGCGGGAGTAGATCACGGGACGCTCGCCGTGCGCGGATCCGGAGGCGAGGATGAAGGCCGTATGGAAGTTTTTAATCTCGTAGCTGTGCTCGTTGATGTCGCCGTTGAGCACGATGAGTTCGCAGTCTCCCGTCTTTTCATAGAGTTCGAGCGGGGTCTTCGTCTTCGCGTGCGTGTCGGCGAAGTGGAAGATGCGGTAGGTGTCCCCCTCCAGCGGACGGAAGGCGTATTCCTTCCGCACGCGCTCGACGCCCTCGGGATAATAGGGCTTCTTGTCCGCGTATTCGACGAAGACCACCGTGTAGGCCCGCGCGCGGTTCAAGACCTCCCCGGGGACCGGGATCTTGTGGACAGTGCCGTAATAGAGCAGCCCGGCCTCCTCGTCGGTGTAGCGCTCCCCGGCGATCTCGATCCAGCCGAGGCCCCGCGTTTCGGTGAGAAAAATGATCTGATAGTCATGCCCGACGACGAAGACCGCCGGATCGTACAGCAAAGGCGTGTTTTCCATAATTCCTCCCATGACGTCACAAGGCGGAGATCCGTCAGCCGTACTCCGCCTTTTTTTGTTCCGATTCAAAGAACGAGCTCCATCCCGTCCTGCACCGCGCCGTATGCATAGGGGTGCTTCGCCGCCATCTGCCGCGCAAGGGATTCGTGCCAGCGCGGGCTGATGTGGGTGTGCAGGATCTTCTTCGCCTTCGTCTTGTCGAAGACCGGGATGCAGTCGTCCGCCGAGAAGTGCGCGAGCTCGCAGAGGATCAGGTCGCACGGGAGCTCGAACGCCGGGGCCGGGAAATCGACCGTCGGGTGGCGCAGATCCCCAGTGAAGAGGACGCGCTTGCCCTCGGCCTCAATGAAGAACGAGAACGCATTCTTGCAGTGCTGATTGCGCACCGCCGTGATGCGGATGTTCTCATCCTCGTATGTCACGCCCTCGCGGACCGTGCCGAGCGCGATGCCCTCCCGCAGGCCGCCGCTCTGATTGACTTCGATCCACGCCCTCATCGGCGGGATCATGGCCTCGTCGGGCACGAGCACCGTCGGGCTGGCGGACCGGAAATACCAGTTCACGAGATCCACGAAGGAGATCAGGCCGTTGGTGTGGTCGCCGTGGGGATGGGTACAGATCACGAGGCGCACGTCGTCGATGGAGATGCCGAGCCGCCGCAGGTCCTCGACGGTCTGGGTCCCCATGTCGATGATGTAATACGCCCCGTTCACTTCGAGAAGGTAGGACGAGCAGCGCCGGTGGGGTTCCGGGACGCCGTGGCTCGTGCCGATGAAGGTCAGTCTCATGTGCGTCTCCTTTCAGGCAAAGAGCTTCGCGAGCTCGTCGATCGTACGGTCGAATTCCTTCATCGCGCCGGCGACCACCGCGGGGGAGGTCAGATCGACGCCCGCGATCTTCAGCTCGTTGATCGGATAATCGGAGCCGCCGGTCGAGAGGAATTCAAGGTAGCTCTGTGCGTCCCCGGTCTCGAAGATGCGGGAGGCGAGATACACGGCAGAGCAGAAGCCCGTCGCATAGACGTAGACATAGAACGCGCGATAGAAGTGCGGGATGTACGACCACTCGTACCGGATCTCGTCGCGCAGGGCCGCGTTCGGGTAATACGCCGCCTCGAGGTCTTCGTAGAGAGAACAGAGGAAGTCCGCCGTGAGCGGGGTCCCGGCCTGCTCGGCCTCGTGGACCTTGTACTCGAATTCGGCAAACAGGGTCTGGCGGAAGACGGTCGTGCGGAAGCCTTCGAGGAAGAGATTGAGGATGTACGCCCGCCGCTTCGGATCGGTCTCCACGGAGAGGAGGTATTTCGTAAGGAGCACTTCGTTGACGGTCGACGCCACTTCCGCGACGAGGAGCTTGTAACCGTGGTTCGCGAAGTCCTGCTTCTCGGAGGAGAGATAGGAGTGCATCGCGTGGCCGAGCTCATGCGCGAGGGTGAAGGCGTCGTCGAGGGTGTCGGTGTAGTTGAGCTTCACGAAGGGATGCACGCCGTAGACACCCGCGGAGAACGCGCCGGATTCCTTGCCGGGCGTCTCGTAGACGTCGATCCAGTTTTCGCGGTATGCGCGCGCGATCACGGCCTGATAGTCCTTTCCGAGGGGCTTCACCGCCTCGAGGACGATCTTCTTCGCCTCCTCATACGGCATCGGATAATCGATGTCCGCAACCATCGGGCAGTAGAGGTCGTACACGTCGAGGGTGTCGAGACCGAGAACCTTTTTCCGCAGCTCGAGGTATTTCCGCATCGACGGCACGGCGTCGTGGATCGCCTCGATCAGGGCGTCGTAGACCTTCTCCGGCACATTGGCATTCGCGAGGGAGGCGGCTCTTGCGGACGGATATCCGCGGAGGGCGGCGAAGAGGTTGTCCTGCTTCACGGATCCGCCGTAGACGGACGCGAAGGTGCCCTTGTAGTCGCCGTAGGTGCCGAACATCGCTTTGAACGCCGCGTCCCGGACCTCTTTCTTCCCGCTCTCGCGGTAGACGCTGAAATTGCCTGCCGTCAGTTCGGCTTCCTGCCCGTCCTCGCCGACGATCTTCGGGAGCTTCATCTCGACGTTGGTGAACATCTTATACGTGTTCGACGGGGTCGCGGTGATCCTGCGCACGGCGGCGAGGATTTTCTCGGACCCCTCGTCGAGGACGTGATCGCGCAGGCGGGTGGCATCGGCGATGATGTGCGCGTACTTCGCGAGCGGCGCATACCCGAGGAACTCATCGAGCTTTTCCGGCGGGATGGCCATGAGCTCGGGCTCGAAGAAGGAGAGCGCTGCGCCTGCCTTCACGGAGAGGGCCTCGAATTTGTCGGCGCGCGCGAGGGAGGCGGTGTCGCCGCCGTCGATCGCCTTGCCGAGAAACGCGTAGCTCCCGACGAGGCTCATCTTCTCCTGGAACGCATAGACGGTATCGTAGGCCTTCGTGAGGGATTCCGCGCTCTGGCCGAGGGTGCCTTTGAGGGCGGTGAGAGAGGGGATCGCCGCGGCGCAGGCGTCATAGGCTGCCTGCCAGTCCTCCGGTGAGGCGAACAGATCGGTAAACTGCCACTTGTATTCTTCCGGGATTTCGGTGCGTTTTCTCATAATATTCACTCCTTATCCTTTTCTGTATCTGCGTCCGGTCCCCTCAAGATACCGCGACACGCTTCCGATCCAGTCGGTCTGGATGATGTCGAAGCGGTCCGCGCACCAGCCCCAGCCGAACTCCGGATCCCCGAGGATCGCCGCGTCGTCGGAATGCCCCGCGGAGAGGACCGCCCGGTAGTCGTACACAATGGCGTTGACCCAGCAGAGCTTGCCGTCGCGGTGCAAGAGCTCCCGGTATGCCTCGGACGCCGTGTCGTCCTCCTCCGTCGTGAAGAGGAGCTCCGTCCCGATGTAGTTGATGTTCCGGCTCTTGAGCATCTCGTGCGTGTCGCCGATCTTCGAGATCACCGGCAGGAACTGGATGTCCGGCGCGTACGTTTCGACCACGTCGAGCCGTTCCTTTTTCGGGGAGCATTTCAAAATGATCTGATCCTTCATGTCGTGCCGCTTCACGCAAGCGATGATCTCGGCGGGATTGTCGCCGAACTTGTCCACATTGATGTAGCAGCGGTCCTTCAGGTGCTCGAGAACCTCGTCGAGTGTGTTGACGCCGAGCTCGGTCCGGGTGCCGTCCACGTTGCACAGCCGGAGCGCGCGGACTTCCGCCGCCGTCATCTTCGGGATGCTCACGTCCTGGCAGAACTGCCGGCGTTCCATGCCGGGATGGAAGATGAACAGCTCGCCGTCCGCGGATTTGGTCACGTCGAGCTCCACCATGTCCGCCCCTTCGGCGATGGCAAAGTCAAACGAGGCGATGGTGTTGCACGGGATGTTTCCCCCGAAGATGCCCCGATGGGCACAGAGAATGATCCTCTCGCGCGCGGTTTCCCGGATATCGAATTTCATGGGTCGCTCCTTTCGGTTGTTCGGTTATCAGATGGATCGTATGATTAGCGTCTCCGCATGGATTTCAGTTCACGGGCGGTCACGATGCGGAAGAGGAAGACCAGCGCAAGATAGACGCATCCTGCCGCCGCAATGGCGAGGAGTCCCCCGATCCGCACGCCGATGAATTTTTCCAGCGGGATGGCGAGGAAGTATGCCGCCGCGCCCATCAGGACCGCCGCGCCCGTCGTTTTCAGGACGTTGACGAGGATCGGCTTCGCGCAGCCCTTCATGTATTCCCGGAGGAAGAAGAGGTTCATCGCGATCATCACGACGTAGCAGCAGCACGTGGCGATCGGCGCGCCCTTGATGTTCAGGGACGGGACGCTCACGAGCACCGTCGTCAGCACGCATTTCACGACCCCGCCGACCGTCAGGCTCACGAGCGGCAGATTAACCCGCCCGAACGCCTGTAAAATCGCCCCGGTGATCGACACCACGGCGTATAAGATCACTGCGATGCCGAAGGTCGCGAGCATCGGGACGCCTTCGTCCGCGTTCCCGGCGGGATAGAGGATCTTGAAGATCGGATGCGCGAGGACAAACATCCCCACGCCGGCGGGCAGGGCGAGCATGAGGGAATACTTGAAGCAGTTCGTCAGATTCTTCCGCACGCCCTCGCGGTCCTTCGCCGTGTACGCCGCCGTCAGGACGGGCAGGATGCTCACGGTGAAGGGGACGATGAAGGCCGAGGGGAAGTTGAAGACCTTTTTCGCGTTGCCGAAGACGCCGTTGAGCCCCTTCGCCGCCGCGTAGCCGAAATTGAGACCCGGCAGCGTCGCGGGACCGATCCTGATCCCCTCCTGCAAGAGGTGCATGATGATGAAGTTGTCGATGACATTGACCACGCTCATGACCGACGCGCCGAGGGAGACCGGGATCGCGATGCGGAAGAGCTCCTTGATGATCGCGGTATTGCTCCGCACGGGCTTCCCCGTCAGGGTGACGGTCTTGTCAAAGCCGCGCTTGCGGAAGAGGAGGAAGACGACGGCCAGACCAGCGCCGACGGATACGCCCGTGATGGCGGCGGCGGACGCGGTGGAATCGCTCGCTCCCGCCTTGACCACAACCAGGGCAAGCGCGATGCCGAGGAGGAGCTTCACGAACGCCTCGATGACCTGCGAAATCGCCGTGTGTGTCATGATGGAATGCCCCTGGAAATAGCCGCGGAGCGCGGACATGACGAACGCGCAGAACGCCGTCACGGCGAGCACGCGGATGGAGAGGCCCGCGTCGGGGTTGCCGATCCGGGCTGCCAGCCAGTCGCCGAAGACGAACATGAACGAGGCGATGACCGCGCCGATCACCGTGAAGAGCCGCACCGCGATCTGATAGATGCGCTCGGCTTCATCGTGGTTGTCGTCGACGAGCGTCTCGGAGATCATGCGCGAGACCGCGACGGGAAGCCCCGCGGATGCGAGGACAGCGAACATGTTGTAGATGTCATAGGCGCTGTAAAAGACGCCCATGCCCCCGTCGCCGAGGATCCCGGCGATCGGAAAGGTAAAGAACAGCCCCGCGAGCTTGACGAACGCGGTGGAAACCGTTAGAATGAACGCCCCTTCGAGGAAGGAGCCCTTGGTTTGAGCGGAGTTTTTCAGAACAAAACCTTCTTTTCTGTGTTTTTGTGCTTTTCCCTATCATAGCACAATTCCCGGGGAAAGTCAATGAAGGAAATGAAATCCTTCACCCCGGAACCGTGCCGATCCGCGCGCGGCTTCCCCCGCCCCGGCGTTCGACGAGAATCTGCCGCGGGATGCGCTCGCGGAGGGAGGCGACGTGCGAGATGATCCCGACGGACCGTCCGCCGCCGCTGAGCGTCTCGAGGACCTCCACCGCCGCGCCGAGCGCACCTTCGTCGAGCGAGCCGAAGCCCTCGTCGATGAACATCGCGTCGATCTTCACTCCGCCGGCCTCCGCCTCGGTCTCGTCGGAGAGCGCGAGGGCCAACGCCAGGGACGCCGTAAACGCCTCGCCGCCCGAGAGGGATTTCACCGGGCGCAGCGATCCGTCCCAGTGATCCGTGACGTCGATGTCGAGGCCGCTCTTGCCCTGGAGGGAGCCGTCTTCGCGCCGCCGCAGTTCGTACCGGCCGTCCGTCATGCGCATGAGCCGGATGTTCGCACGCCGCAGGATCCTCTCAAACAGACGCGTCTGCCAGAACGCCTCGAGCGTCAGCTTTTCCTTGCCGGACACCGTTCCGGCCGCCGTCGACGAGATCGCCGCGAGCCTCGCGTACCGCTGTTCCATCGTATCGAGTGTCTGGCGCGCCGAGAAAAGGTCCCGGGCCGTCCGCTCGTTCCACCGCAGTCTCTCCCGCGCCTCCGCGATCGCCGCGCCGAGGGCTTTTTCTTCTCTCGCACAGTCCTCGGCAAGGCGCGTGACCTCGTCGAGCTGCCCGGCGGTGCTCTCCCCGATCCGGGCGCCGAGGGTGTCCGCCGCGGCCTGCTTTGCCTGTAAATCGAGCGCGGCATCCGCCCGGTTCCGCTCGGATTTCTCCGCCGCGGCGTCTTCTTCGTCCGCGCGCTCGGTCATGGACTTCACGCTCACGTCGAGATCCGCCCGGGTCCTCAGCGGCAGCTTCGCCGTGAGCGCCTCCGCCCGCGTCCGCCGCTCCGTGAGGGCTGCTCCGAGCTCGGCAAGCGTCCGGATCAGCGCGGTCTTCCGCTCGGCGAGCTCCTTTTCCGCCGCGGCAAGTCCGTCGAGCTCCCCAGCGACGGATTCGCGTTCTTTTTCTGCCTTCCGGCGCGCGTCGAGGCGGTCATGCAGGGCTTTCTTTTCCCGGCGCAGGATCGCCGCACGGCTGTCTTCCTCCCGGATGCGGTCCGCGAGAGAATCCGCGCCGATCTCCTCCCCGAGGATGCCGGCGATCTCCTCGTCGAGCCGCGCGGCCGTCGACCGGATGGCCGAGACCTGCTCCGCCGCCCGCCGCATGTCCTCGCTCCGCATGTCGGCGATCTTCCGGGCAGCTTCCGCTTTCGTGCGGTCCGGGACGTCGTCCTCATGCACGGCCGGGGCAGGATGCTCGCGCGATCCGCAGACCGGGCACGGCTCCCCGTCACGGAGGCCGTCCGCGAGGATCCCCGCGATGCCGTCGAAATACCGCCGCGTCAGGGCATCCGAATGCTCCCGCGCACGGTCCCACGCCGTCTCGGCCGCGATGTAGTCTTCCGTGCGCCGCGCGATCTCCTCCTCGGCGGAAGCGCGCAGCCGAAGCCGTTTCGTGAGCTCCTCGCACGCTTTTTCCTCCGCTTCGCACCGCTCGAGTTCCCGCGCGGGATCCTCTTCCATGATCTCTGCGAGCGCGGCGAGCCGTTCCCGCAGCGCCGCCGTCTTCTCCCGGATCCGGTTCTCTTCCCGATCCGCCGTATCGCGGGCCGAAAGCGCTTCCTTCTCCTTCGTCTCGGTCTCCCGGATCTGTGCCTCCAGCGCGTCCCGCTCGTCGTAATCGCTCCCGAACGCTTTAAAAGCCGCCGCACGTTCCCGCAGTCCCGCCGCGCGTTTGTGCCGAATTTCTGCGCCGGCTGCCTCGGTTTCGGCTTCGGCGAGCTTTTTCTGCGCCGCGTCCCGTTCTTCGAGCGCCTGACGGTAGGCCTCTTCGTTCTTTTTGTCGCTTTCCGCGCGGATCCTTGCCTCGTCCGCCGCCTTCCGCTTCGCCGTGCACCGGGCGAGACGCTCTTCATCCGACGTCAGTTGTTCCCGCGCCTCGGCGAGATCGGCGTCAAGGGCCTGTTTCAGCGCCTCCGCCGGGACCGTACCCCATTCCGTGAGGCGGGCAAGGGTCTCCAGGTCTTTTGTATCGTACCCCATCGCAAGCTGTTCCGTCCGGACCTTCTGCCCGTCGAGCGCCGCCTTTTCCGTGCGGGTCCGCTCCACGGCCTCCTTCGTGAACCACTCGAAGAGCTGTGTCCCGAAGATCCCGCGCAGCATCGGGATGCGCTCCTTCGTGTCGGCGAAGAGCAGCGCGCGGAATTCGCCCTGCGCCAGCATCACCGAACGGCGGAACTGATCGCGGTTCAGCCCGACGATCTCCGTCACGGCGGCGGTCACGGGCTTCTGCTTCACCGCAGCGACCACACCGTCCGCGTGCCGGATCCACGCCTCCTGCGAGCGTTCCTCGGCGAGGGTCCCGTCGCGTCTTTGCCGTTCGCGTCCCCATTCGCGGTACACGGTCCATGCCTGTCCGGCGTCCTCGAACGTGAACAAAACCGACGTCACCGCATCCGGCGGCGCGGCTTTTGCGCGGAGCATCCCGCTCTCCCGGCTCTCCCCGCTCGGCTCCCCGTAGAGAGCGAACGTCATCGCATCGAAGAGCATCGTCTTTCCCGCGCCCGTGTCGCCGGTGATGAGATAGAGCCCGCCGGATGTCAGATCGCGCAGATCGAGCGTCTGCTCCGAAAGGTATGGCCCGAAGGCACGTAAAGTGAGTGTCAGCGGTCTCATGCGTCCTCACCTCCTTCCCATCCGCGGGCAGCCCGGAACAAGTCCTCCGCCATCCGGAGAATCTCCCCGTCCGGCGGCGCGCCGTGCTGGCGTTCCCAGAGCTCCGCGAACACCTGCTCCGGCGTCAGGGCGTCGACCCCGGTTTCGTTCCACGCGATCTCCCGGCTCCCGAGCGTCCGCGTCCGGAGATTGTCGTAGCAGAGCCGCAGCAGGTTCGGGTAAATGACCCGCAGCTTTGTCACCGCGTCCGGGATGTCCTCCTCGTCCGTGAGGATCGCCCGGAGATAGTCGTCCGGATTTCCCCTCGCGCGGAAGGCGGGCGACACGAGCTCCTCGTAGGTCCCGCGCATCTGCCGCACATCGCGCCGCACGGGGAGCGGGATCTCGCGGATGTCCGTATGGCGATCCACGCCGATGGTCACGAGGGTGACGGATTTGATGTCTTCCGCCTCGTCGAAGGAGCACTTCACGGGCGAGCCGCTGTACCGCACCGTCTGCCTCCCGACCGGATGCGCGCGGTGGAGATGGCCGAGGGCGGTATAGTCGAACGGCGCGTAAAGGGCCGGATCGACGCGTCCGACGCCGCCCGCCGTCTCGTCAAACCCGCCCGGCGCCGCAAAGTGATGCGCGACGAGGATGTTCCGCCGTCCCCGGTCGATCGCCATGCGGGAGATTGCCTCCGCCGCCGTGTCTCCCCAGCTCCACGCCTCCGATTCCGGCACCGCCGCCCGATACTGCACCGGACGGAAAAACGGCAGGAGCCAGAAATCCACCGGCCCGTCCGCGTCCATGAGGGTCACGGGACGCACCTCGCCGTCATAAACCGGGGAGAAGTGCGCGCCGGCTTTTTCGAGGAGGGAGGAGAGATACCCCACGCGCTCGGCGGAGTCGTGGTTTCCCGAGACCGCGAGGATCGGCACGCCCACTGACGCCAGCCCGGTGACGAACCGGTCGAAGAGCGCGACGGCCTCGGCGGAGGGGGCGGCCCGGTCGTAGATGTCCCCGGCGACGATCACCGCGTCGCAGCCTTCCCGGACCGCGAGATCGCGGATGGCGTCGAGCGCGGCTTCGATCTCGCCGTTCAGGGAGACCTCGCAGAGCCGGAGGCCGATGTGGAGGTCGGATGTATGGAGAAATTTCATAAAAATCGTCCCGCAATCGTCTGTTTTTTTGCCGTTTCTTCTTGACAGTTCCTGTCTGATAGTATATACTGATTTCAGCGGAAATGAAAGTCGAATCCGTAAATTCTTGCGCGCTCCGGCTTCTTTTTCCGAGATCGTGATTCTGATTCTGTCCCCATCATGAGGAGGGTTCCCTATGAAAAAATCTTTGAATGCCTGGACCGTGGACGGAGCGGCGGACTTTGAGACCATGTTCGAGGCCGTCTCCCGCGCGGGCTTCGACGGGATCGAGCTCAATGTCGACGGACCCGGCGGCGCGCACGCGCTGTCGATGGAGACGACGGAGGCCGATTACGCCGCGATCCGCGCGCTCAGCGAGAAGTATTCCCTGCCCGTCGTCAGCATCTCGACGTCCCTCTCCGGCGGCATGAGCGGCCACCCGGATCGCTGGGAGGACTACCGGCGGCTGATCCGGAAGCAGATCGAAGCGGCCAAAGCGCTCGGCGCGGGCGGCATCCTGACGGTCCCGGGCGGCATGAACGGCTCGCTCACGCTCAAAGGCGCGCGGGAGACGAGCATCGCGTTCTATAAGACCATGCGCGGGGAGATCGAGGACTCCGGCATCTTCGTCGGGCTCGAGAACGTCTGGAACGGCTTCTTCCTCTCGCCCTACGACATGAAGTCCATGATCGAGGAGATCGGATCCCCGTCGATCGGCGCGTATTTCGACGCCGGGAACATGCTTGCGTTCTCCGTTTCGGAGTATTGGGCCGAGGTCCTCGCCGGGCACATCGGATGCGTCCACGTGAAGGACTATAAGCGCCACGGCGGGATCAACTCCGGCGGCACCTGGGAGGACATCACCCACGGCTCCGCGAACTGGGCGGCGATCATCCCGGCGCTGAAAGCAGGCGGCTTCGACGGCTATCTCACCGGCGAGGTCGGCAAATCCGATCCCGATATGTCCTGGGACGACTACTACGCGAAGGTCGCCCGCGAGATCGGCGAAATCATTTCCTACGCATGACTCACCCGGGGATTTCCCCGTCAATCTGAAAAAGGAGATTCAACATGAAAAAGAAACTTGCCATCATCGGCTGCGGCGGCATCGGCACCTACCACCTCGGACACTTCCTCGGCTTCACGGACATCGTCGAACTCGCGGGCTTCTGCGACCTGATCCCGGAGAGAGCCGAATCCTTCGTGGAGCGCGCGGGCTCCGGCAAGGCGTACACCGACTACCTCGAAATGTACGACGAGGTGAAGCCGGACATGGTCTTCATCTGCATCCCGCCGTACTGCCACGGGGAGATCGAATTCGAGACGATCAAGCGCGGCATCCCGTTCTTCGTTGAGAAGCCCCTCGCCCTCGATCTCGATCTGGCGCGCCGCATCCGGGACGCTGCCGCGGAGAAGAATCTCGTCACCGCGTCCGGCTTCCAGTGCCGCTATTCCAAGCTCGTCCCTCCGAACGTCGAGTTCTGCAAGAACAATGAGATCATCTTCATCGACTGCACCCGCATCGGCGGCGTTCCCGGCGTGTTCTGGTGGAAGGACAAGGATCTCTCCGGCGGTCAGATCGTGGAGCAGACGATCCATCAGTTCGATATCATCCGCTACGTCTTCGGCGAGCCGGAAGAGGTCTGCACCTACGGCACGCGCGGCTTCGTGAAGGGCATCCCGGACTACAACACCGACGACTGCTCCGTCACCATCGTGAAGTTCCAGAACGGCACGATCGGCACGATCTCCACGGGCGACTACGCGAAGACCGGCAACAGCTTCGACTCCAAGATCGTCTTCTCGGCGGCGGACAAGCGCGCGGAGCTCAAGATCCTCGGCACCTTCGAGGTCTTCGGCGAGAAGCCCGCGGAACCGGCTCCCGAGAAGGAAGGCTTCGTCATCAAGGGCGACGGCGCGCTCGGTGAGGCGACGGGCGACAGCATCCTCTACCGCGAGGAAGGCGACGCCGGCATCCTCTGCGACCGGACGTTCATCGAAGCGGCCATCTCCGGCGACGGCTCGAAGGTCCGCTCCCCGTATGCCGACGCGTTCAAGTCCCTCGCGTTCACCATGGCGTGCAACGAATCGATGGCGACGGGCAAACCGGTCAAGGTCGAGCTCGTATAAAGGACTCAGGAAGACAGGCGCGCGTTTTTCGGAATGCGCGCCTTTTTCTTTTCCCGTATCCGTGCAAAAAGAAAGGGCCTGAGGGGGAATTCAGGTCCTTTCGGGTTTAGGATACTCTGTTTGCTGTTTTCTATGGCAATGGCAATTTCCGCAGGAAATCACGCCCAAGGGCGTGACCAAAGGGCTTTCCGATCGCCCTTTGGAAACCTTCGGCCATTCACCCTGACCCCGAAATCTTCGGGTGCCTTTGCAGACTCCCGCAATTCTGCGCTCAGTCTCCGAGGATCACGGACAGCGCCTTGTCGAGGGTCTTGTTCGCAACCTTCTCCATCTTGGCGACGGCGGAGGACACTTCGGTCACGCCGCTTGACGCACTGCTCGCGAGGGCATCCTTGATCGCGCTGACGCCCAGGAGGTCGCAGAGATTGAAGCGCCCGGTCGAGAGGATCAGATCGAGCATTTCCTTGCTCTCCTCGTCGCGGATGTACTTGAAGTTCAGCGTCGTGTCGACGTATGCCTGACGGAGATTGCCGTGGGATTCGGCGCAGAGGTTTTCGAGGATCGTGCCCGTGCGCTCCGGATCGGTGTTCGTGATCGGAATGCCGCACATGGCCGCGTAGGTCGCGATGTAGGTGACGTAGTTCTTCTGCGCGTCGTCATACTTCGGGAACGGGACGATGCCGAACTCGTCGTTCATTTCGCGCAGCTTCTTCAGGGATCCGATCGGCTCGAGGTAGAAGAGCGCGTGGCCCGAGAGGAAGACGCCGTGCCAGCCGTCCTGGTACTGGGAAATGTTCTGGGTCTTGCCGTCCATGCAGACGTAGTGGTTGACCGCGTCGGCGGAGAAGATCGTGTTGACGATCTTTTCATACACGGAATAGAAGCGGTCGCCGAGGGTCACGTTTTCCGGGATGCCCTCCGCGTTGCGGGTGATGAGCACCTCGTCCGCCGCCATGTAGAAGGCGTGGAAGCAGCCGCTGTAGCAGGTGGCGCCGAAGCGGTCGTTGCCGTCCATCGTGCCGTCGCCGTTGAGGTCCTGCGAGACGGTCTCCATCTGTTCCTTCATCCGGTCGATGGTCCAGGTGCCCTCTTTCACGAGGTCATAGGGGTTGGCGAGCTGGTTCTGGTCGAGGATCGTCCGGTTGTAGCCGCACATCCAGAACGATTCCTTGAACATGAGGTGGATGTCGCCGACGAGGTAATAAAGCTTGTCGAGGATCTGGATCTCGCTCATCGCGTCTCCCTCCCACCAGGGCTTCGAGAGGTTGAGGGTGGAGATCTCGTTGACGTTCAGAAGCTTTCCGCTCGTGCCGAAGGAGGAGACGAAGCCGGCCTCGTTCCAGAAGCAGGCGTAGGCGTCGTCCCCCGCGGCGATGGCGGCGTTCATGCCGCTCGTGACCTCGGAATACCCGACGAGATTCTCATCGATCACGATGTTGAGCGCATCCTCCACCTTGTGGTTCCGGTTGAAGATCGCATCGTTGATGCCCTCGCCCGTCAGCTCTTCGGCGGACATGAGGGTATAGGCAAAGTTCGAGATGTTGTTGAGGAACGCAAAGGTGAATCCGCCGTAGTCCCCGGTCGGGAGATCGGCGTACAGGGCTGCCGTGGGATCTTCCTCTTCCTCGGCGGGGGTGACGGTCGGATCGGTGCTCGGCGAGGCGGGGGTGTCAACGTCTCCCGGTTTTTCGGAACAGGAGGTGACAGCAGGAAGAAGCAGCGCGAGCGCGAGCAGGATGGCAAGGATTTTCTTCATGGGTGACTCCTTTTCTTGTTATCGCGGCGTTTTCTGTTTCCATTATAACCCCGCCGGCCGGATTTGTCAACCGGGTGCGGGCCCGAGAATCGATTTTTGTTTCCCGTTTTTCAGGCAAAAGGAAAAGGGAACCCCGCGGGTCCCCTTCGGATCAGTCTGTACTCAGCCGTTGACCTTGTCCTTGAATTCCTTGCCGGCCTTGAAGGCGGGAACGGTGGAAGCCGCAACCTTGACAGCTTCGCCGGTCCGCGGATTGCGGCTGGTTCTCGCTTCGCGCTTCTTGCTTTCAAAGGTGCCGAAGCCGATGAGGCTGACCTTCTTGCCGTCCGCAACGGTGTTCTCGATGGCGCTGACAGTCGCTTCGAGAGCGGCAGCAGCCTGCTTCTGTGTGAGACCCGCGTCAGCGGCGATCTTCTTGATGAGTTCCTGCTTGTTCATTCTGATTCCTCTTTCTTTTGTTTTCGTTATATTCCGGGAAATCCCTTCACACCCTATTATACCACATCTTTATGACAAAATCCATAGGGTTCTGAAAGAAACTTGACTGAAAGTGCGAAAAAAACTACATTTTTTTCGGTTATTTCCACCCAGAAAGCCTTTTATTGAAGGGATGCGCGGATAAATCCGAGGAACAGGGGATGCGGACGGTTCGGACGGGACTTGAATTCCGGGTGGTACTGCACGCCCACATGGAAGTCCCTGTCCCCGTATTCGACCGTTTCGACGAGAGTATTGTCCGGGGAAAGACCGGAGAGCGTGAGCCCCGCCGCCGTGAGGGCATCGCGGTAGTCGTTGTTGAATTCGTAGCGGTGGCGGTGACGTTCGGTGATGTGCCGCGATCCGTAGCACTTCTCCATCGTCGTGCCGGGGACGATCTCGCAGGGATACGCCCCGAGCCGGAGGGTCCCGCCCTTCGCGATCTCGTCGCTCTGCCCGGGCATGAAGTCGATCACCTTATGCGGCGTGTCCGGATCGAATTCGCCGGAGTGCGCGTCCGGATAGCCCGCAAGACTGCGCGCCGCCTCGATCACCATGATCTGCATCCCGAGGCAGATGCCGAAATACGGGACATGCTTTTCCCGCGCGTATTTCGCCGCCGTGAGCATGCCGTCGATCCCGCGTCCGCCGAAGCCGCCCGGCACGATGATCCCGTCGACCGGACCGAGGATCTCGTCCGCGTTGCCGTCGGTCAGCATCTCCGAATCGATCCACTCGATCGTGACCTCCGCGCCGCAGGCATATCCCGCGTGACGCAGCGCTTCCGCCACGGAGAGGTAGGCATCGTGCAGGGCGACGTATTTTCCGACCAGACCGATCTTCACGCTCTTCGCGCATTCCTTGATCCGCTCGACCATCGCGCGCCACTCCGTGAGATCGGGTTCGGGCGCGTCGATGCCAAGCTCGCGGCAGACCACGCCGGAGAAATGCGATTTTTCGAGCATGAGCGGCGCTTCATAGAGGCAGGGGACCGTGATGTTCTCGATCACGCAGTCCTCGGGGACGTTGCAGAAGAGCGAGATCTTCTTGAAGATCGACGCCTCGAGCGGCCGGTCGCAGCGCAGGACGATGACGTCCGGGTGGACCCCCATGCCCTGCAGCTCCTTCACGGAGTGCTGGGTGGGCTTGGACTTGTGCTCGTCCGAACCGGAGAGGTACGGCACGAGGGTGACGTGGATGAAGAGGCAGTTCTCCCGGCCGACCTCGAGGGACACCTGCCGCGCCGCCTCGATGAAGGGCTGGCCCTCGATGTCGCCGATGGTGCCGCCGATCTCGGTGATGACGACGTCCGCGTCGGAATGACGGCCCACGCTGTAGATGAAGTCCTTGATCTCGTTCGTCACGTGGGGGATGACCTGCACGGTCGAGCCGAGGTATTCCCCGCGCCGTTCCTTGTTCAGAACATTCCAGTAGACCTTCCCCGTCGTGAGGTTGGAGAAGCGGTTCAGATCCTCGTCGATGAAGCGCTCGTAGTGGCCGAGGTCGAGGTCGGTTTCCGCGCCGTCCTCGGTGACGTAGACTTCGCCGTGCTGATAAGGGCTCATGGTGCCGGGGTCGACGTTGATGTAGGGATCAAGCTTCTGCGCCGCGACTTTCAGGCCCCGGGCTTTCAAAAGCCGCCCGAGCGACGCCGCCGTGATCCCCTTTCCGAGGCCCGAAACGACCCCTCCGGTCACAAAAATGTACTTGGTCATGGGAATATCCTCACATTCTGATGATATAGACGCATTCATTCGGTTCCCGCCGCCCGCATCCAGCCGTCGAGCCAGTCGAGCTGGGCGTCGAGAAAGCGCTCGCCGATGCAGTCGATCCCGTGGATCTCGAGGATCGTCGCCTGCAGCTGGAAGTGCCGGATCGCGACCCAGTCGCAAAAAGACCGACACTCGGCCGGATCCAGCATTCGGACGCCGCCGTAGCCCGCGAGAAACCGCTCGTACACCGCAGCCGCGGTATCGATGTCCGCTTCCCGCAGGTGAAAATAGTCCGTCATGTCGCACATCACCGACACGTCGAACAGCACCGGCGCGCGGCACACGGTGTCGAAGTCCAGCACGAAGATCCGCCCGTCCCCGTCCTCGAGGAGGTTGCCGCGATGCAGATCTCCGTGGCAGACCGCCGGACACTGATCTTCGACCCGCCGCCAGAGACGCTCGCCCAGTTTTTCGTATTCTCCCAGCCGTGGATAGCCCTTCCGGCGGAGGAAATCGAGATAGCGCCCGATGAAGAACGGCTTTCCGTGTTCGGTCACCTCGCCGGGGAACTGTGCGAGCAGATTGTGCAGCCGCCCGACGAGCGCGCCGACGTCCTCCGCTCTTTTGGTCAGATCGGGTTCGTCCCCTTCGATGAATGCCTGCACCGTGACGAGGCGGTTCCCGTCGTCGGTGGGAAGCGCCGTCATCGCCTCGCCGGAGCGCGTCAGGACGGTCTGCGGGACGGGGAATCCCCGCTCTTCCAGATAGCGCATGATCGAGACGGACTGACGGGCCGTGGCGGCAAACGCGGGTCCGATCACCTTGACGAAAAATCGTGTCCGCCCCTCGGCGAGGAAGGTCTGACTGCCGCCCTCGCGCAGAAACCGCAGGGACAGCTCTTCAAGCCCGTACTGCTCCCGCAGGAGCGTCGGCAGCGCGGCCAGAATCGCGGATCGTTCCATCTTGTCCTCCCGTCTCTCCATCCTGTCCCAAACGGACGGAACGCCCCGTCCGGCCCGCATGCGCTCTCCGGGGCGTCGGTTCAGAGCCGCGCCCGTTTCTCCCATTCCGCGAGGACCCGGTAGTACAGGCCACGGCGGAATTTTACGCCCGGGAGCGTCCGCATGCAGATCCTGTGCAGCTCGGCGGTCGTATGCGCGGGAGGCTTTGTCGGGACGCCGATCTCGCCGCCGCGCCGCTCGCCGTGCAGGACCGATCCGATCTTCGCCGGAATCACCCGCGCCGCTTCGGCGAGAACATCGGCCGCCCCGGCCGGCTTCGTCAGGCCGACGACAAGCAGGATCCCGCCCGGGGCGAGCAGCTCCTTCGCGCGGAGGAGCGCCGCCTCCTCGTCCATGTGATGCAGGGAGGCCGCGAAAATCACGGCGTCAAACGACCCGGCAGGAAGAGCCGTTCCGAAAAAGTCTCCTTCGAGCACCGCGGCGTTTTCCGTCCGGGCAAGACGTTCCCGCGCGCGCCGCGCGGTGTCCGGATGCGGCTCGATCCCCGTCACCTGCCCGCAGACGGGCGCCAAGCGTTCGAGGAGCAGCCCGTCCCCGCAGCCGACGTCGAGGACACGTTCCCTGTCCCGCACGCGCCGCAGTATCCACGGATGGTAGGCGGTGTTGTGCGTCCAGTAAGCCGTCGGCGTCATTCCCACTCCACCGTTGCCGGGGGCTTGGACGTGATGTCGTACACCACGCGGCTGACGTTTTTCACCTCGTTGGTGATCCGGTTCGACGCCTTCGCGAGCACGTCATACGGCAGGCGGGACCAGTCGGCGGTCATGAAATCGTCGGTGTCCACCGCGCGCAGGGCGACCGTATACCCGTAGGTCCGCGCGTCGCCCATCACCCCGACGGTGCGGGAGTCGGTCAGGACCGCGAAATACTGCTTCGTCGCGCGCTCCAATCCGGCATCGACGATCTCCTCGCGGAAGATCGCGTCGCATTCCCGGAGCGTGTCGAGCTTCTCGCGCGTGATCTCGCCGAGGATGCGGATGGCAAGCCCCGGCCCGGGGAACGGCTGACGCCAGACGAGCTCATACGGGATCCCGAGCTCGAGTCCCGCCGCGCGCACCTCATCCTTGAAGAGCGTGCGCAGCGGTTCGACGATCTCGTCAAAGTCGATGACGGACGGCAGTCCGCCGACGTTGTGATGGCTCTTGATGGTGGCCGCCTCGCCGACGCCGCTTTCCACGACGTCCGGATAGATCGTCCCCTGCACGAGCACGTGGACGTGCCCGATCTTCTTCGCCTCTTCCTCGAAGACCCGGATGAATTCCTCCCCGATGATCTTCCGCTTCCGTTCCGGTTCCGTGACGCCGGCGAGCTTGGAGAGAAACCGGTCCCCGGCGTTCACCCGGATAATATTCATGTCGAATTTCTCGCGGAACGTCCGCTCCACGATGTCCCCCTCGTCCTTGCGGAGGAGGCCGTGATCGACGAAGACGCAGACGAGCCCGTCCCCGATCGCGCGGTGCAGAAGGACCGCCGCCACCGAGGAATCCACCCCGCCGGAGAGCGCGCAGAGCACCTTTTTCCCGGCGAGTTCTTTTTTATATTTCTCCACGGAGGCGCGCACGAAGTCCTCCATCGTCCAGTCCCCGGCGCACCGGCAGACGCGGAAGAGGAAGTTCGCAAGCATCTCCCGCCCGAATTCCGTGTGCATCACCTCGGGATGGAACTGCACGCCGTAGAGACGCCGCTCTTCATCCGCGATCGCGGCGGCGGGACAGTGCTCCGTCGTGCCGATGACGGAAAAGCCAGCGGGGACGGTCTTCACGTAATCCGTGTGGCTCATCCAGCACACGCTCTTCTCCGGGATCCCCGTGAAGAGGGGCGATTCCACCCGGCACATCTCGACCTTGCCGTATTCCGAAATCGATCCGGCCGAGGCGATCTCGCCGCCCTCGAGCCACGCCATGAGCTGGCATCCGTAGCAGATCCCGAGGACCGGGACGCCGAGCGAGAGGATCTCCCGGTCATAGTGCGGGGAGGCGGGATCGTAGACGGAGTTCGGGCCGCCCGTGAAGATGATCCCGCGGTAGCCCGCCGCGCGGATCTCGTCGATCGGGGTGCGGTATGAGCGGATCTCGGCGTAGACCCGGTGTTCGCGCACGCGCCGCGCAATAAGCTGATTGTACTGTCCGCCGAAGTCAAGGACAAGAATTTTCTCCATCATATTCTCCCGTCAAACATTGATCTCCACGTTTTCTTCCGACGCGCCGGCAAAGAGCGGACGGATCTCGGCGATGTACCGCTCGACCTGCTCGGCGCACCGTCCGGTGTAGAGCGCGGGATCGAGCAGGGCGTTCATCTCTTCTTCCCTCATCGGGAATTCGCCCGTCGCCGCCAGCTTCGCAAGCAGTTCGCCTTGTTCGCCGCGCTTCATTGCCGCCGTGGCTTCCATCGACGCCGCGCGGATGACCTCGTGCAGCTTCTGCCGGTCGCCGCCGCGCTTCACGCCTTCCATGAGCAGATTTTCCGTCGCGATGAACGGCAGGTATTCCCTGGTCGTCGCATCAATGATCTTTTCGTTGACCCGGAGGCCGCCCGCGATGTTCTTCACCAGCCGCAGGATCGCGTCCGCGCAGAGGAAGCCCTCGGGCAGGGAGATGCGGCGGTTGGCGGAATCGTCGAGGGTGCGCTCGAGCCACTGCACGGAGGCCGTCATCGGCGCGTTCATCGCGTCCGCCATCAGATAGCGGGCGAGGGAGCAGATCCGCTCGGACCGCATGGGATTGCGCTTGTATGCCATCGCGGAGGACCCGATCTGGTTCGACTCGAACGGCTCTTCGATCTGGCGGTCGTGCTGCAGGAGGCGGATGTCGTTGGCCATGCGGTACGCGCTCTGCGCGATCGAGGAAAGGGCGTTCAGGATCCGCGCGTCGAGCTTGCGGGGATAGGTCTGCCCCGAGACCGGGAAGATCTTCTCAAAGCCGAACTCTTCGGCGATCATGCGGTTCATCTCGTCGATCCTGCCGGTGTCGCCGTCGAAGAGCTCCACGAAGGAGGCCTCCGTGCCGGTCGTGCCGCGGCATCCGAGGATCTTCATGCCGGAGAGCACCCAGTCGAGCTCCTCGAGATCGGACATGAAGTCCTGGATCCAGAGAGAGGCGCGTTTGCCGACGGTCACGAGCTGGGCGGGCTGATAGTGCGTGTACCCGAGCGTCGGGAGGCTCCGATATTCCATCGCGAAATCCGCGAGGGCCTTCACCGCCGCGAGCAGTTCCCCGCGCAGATAGCGGAGCCCGTCGCGGTAGAGGATGATGTCGGCGTTGTCGGTGACATAGCAGCTCGTCGCGCCGAGGTGGATGATCCCGGCGGCGGAGGGAGCGGCGAGTCCGTAGGCATACACATGGGCCATGACGTCGTGGCGCACTTCCTTTTCGCGCGCCTCGGCGGCCTCATAGTCGATGTTGTCGATATTGTCTTCAAGCGCCTGCACCTGTTCCGCGGTGACGGGCAGGCCGAGTTTCGATTCCGCGCGCGCAAGCGCCACCCACAGGCGTCTCCAGGTCCGGATGCGCATGTCGGCGGAGAAGAGATGCAGCATAGTGTCCGACGCATAGCGCGTGGAAAGGGGGGATTCGTAACGGTCTTTCATGGCGTTCTCCCCCTTATCGGATGATGATGCTGTCGCGTTCGGGCCCGACGGAGACATAGCGGATCGGGCAGCCGATCGAACGTTCGATAAATAGCACGTAGTCCTGCGCGGCCTTCGGGAGGTCCTCCCACGTCCGCACGCCGGAGATGTCGCACTTCCAGCCGGGGAGGGAGGTCCACACGGGCTTCGCGTCGTCGAGGAGCATCGGGAGCGGGAAATCCGCCGTCTGTGCGCCGTCTACGAGGTATTTCTCACAGACAGGAATCTCGTCCATGTAGGAGAGCACGTCGAGCTTGGTCAGGGCGACGGCGGTGGCGGCCTGCATTTTCACGCCGTAACGGGTCGCGACGAGATCCACGGGTCCCACGCGGCGGGGACGTCCGGTCTTCGCGCCGTATTCGCCGCCGGCCTCGCGCAGCCGTTCTGCCTCCTCGCCGAACCATTCGCAGGTGAAGGGACCCTCGCCCACGCAGGTCGAATAGGCCTTCACGACGCCGATGACCTCGTCGATCTTCGCGCCCGGAATGCCCGCGCCGATGGGAGCGTACGCCGCGACGGTGTTCGAGGAGGTGGTGTAGGGATAAATGCCGCAGTCGAGATCGCGGAGTGCGCCGAGCTGCGCCTCGAAGAGGATCGATTTGCCCGCGGCTGCCGCCGATTCAAGATACGCGGTCGTGTCCGTGACGAAGGGCTTGATCTTCTCGCCGTACTCCGCGAGCCACTTTTCGAGCTTCTCCATCGTACAGGGCTCCGCCCCGTAGACCCGGGTGAGGGTCAGGTTTTTCCAGGCGAGGAGATCGCCGAGGTGTTCGCGCAACTTCGCCGGATAGACCAGCTCGCCCGCGAGGACGGTCTTCTTCGCGTATTTGTCCGCGTAGAACGGCGCGATGCCCTGCTTGGTGGAGCCGTATTTCTTGTCTGCCAGCCGCCGTTCCTCGAGCTCGTCGAGATCCCGGTGCCACGGCAGGAGCAGGGACGCGCGCGCGGAGATCTTGAGATTGTCCGGCGTGACCTTGACCCCCTGTGCCCGGACGCCCTCGATCTCCTTCCAGAGATTCTCCGCGTCCAGCGCCACGCCGCCGCCGAGGATGTTCACGACATTCCCCCGGAAGATCCCGGACGGGAGCAGATGCAGCGCGAACTTCCCGTATTCGTTGATGACGGTGTGTCCCGCGTTGCCGCCGCCCTGATAGCGCGCCACAATGTCATAGTGATCGGTGAGGAGGTCGACCATCCGGCCCTTCCCTTCGTCGCCCCAGTTGATGCCAACGATCGCACAATTCGACATATTGCCTCCGATGCATGTTTTCCCGGACTCGTCCGGGCAGATTTTCACAGGTAATTATTATACGCAGAGAATGTGAATTTTTCTACGTCCGGGAGCGCGGATGCCGGATTTTTCGCGCGAAAGCCAGCAAAAAAGGCAGCGGGACGCCGAGAAAACCTCAAAGACGCCGTTGCCTTTCAAACACGGATAGTATAGCACATCCGCGATTCCCTGTCAAGGGGGTGCGCACTTTTTGCACAAATTTCTCCTTTTTCCGCGATTCCTCTTGACAGAAAATCGATCTTGATGTATAATCTTTCATGTCACGTGAAGCAGACAGGAAATATCCCCTCTCAGGACGGGATGACCGAAGGAGTGAAACTCTCAGGTGCCGCATGCGGCGAGGACTGTCTGCGGATGACGCTCTGGAGAAACCCGGCTTCACCGGGTGCCGAAGGTGCAAGGCCGCTCTGGCGGCTAATCTCTCAGGCAAAAGGACAGAGTTCAGGTCGTTTTCTCCGATTGGGAGGACGCGCCTGTCCGTTTGCTTTGCGGGCTTGCTTCGGCAGGCTCTTTGTTTTTCTTTTTCCCTTTCATTTTTCATTCAAAGGACGGTGCGTATTCTTTATGCAGAACTTCCTCGACGGTCTTGCCTCCGTCAACGGCAAAATCAACGGCGTCGTATGGGGCGTCCCTGCGCTCATCCTCCTGATCGGCACGGGCATCCTCATGACCGTCGTCACGCGCTTCTTCCAGTTCACCCGCTTCGGGCATATGTGGAAGAGCACGATCGGCGGCCTCTTCAAGCACAAATCCATCACCAAGAGCGAGGACAAGCATTCGATCTCCCAGTTCCAGGCGCTCTGTACGGCCCTCTCCGCCACCATCGGCACGGGCAACATCGCCGGCGTGGCGTACGCCATCACGATGGGCGGTCCCGGCGCGGTCTTCTGGATGTGGATCGCCGCGATCGTCGGCATGATGACGAACTTCTCCGAAAACGTCCTCGGCATCTTCTTCCGCCGCCGCAACGAACGGGGCGAATGGTCCGGCGGCGCGATGTACTACCTGCGTGACGGCGTCGGCCGGATGAAGTACGGCAAGCACATCGGCAAGATCCTCGCGGTCCTCTTCTCGATCTTCGCCGTGATCGCCTCCTTCGGCATCGGCAACATGGGTCAGGTCGTCTCCATTTCCGAGAGCATCACCGCCGTCACGGGTACGGGCGACTCCAAGGTCGTTCCGCTCATCGTGGGCGGCGTCGTGATGATCTTCGCGATCCTGGTCATCATCGGCGGTCTGCGCCGGATCGCGGAAACCAATGAGCGCATCGTTCCCTTCATGGCGATCTTCTATATCATCGGCGCGCTCGTCATCATCATCATGAACATCGGACAGGTCGGTCCGGCCTTCGCCGCGATCTTCAAAGGCGCGTTCAACTTCAAGTCCGCGGCGGGCGGCGTCGGCGGCGCCATCATCGCGCAGGCCATGCAGTGGGGCTTCAAGCGCGGCGTGTTCTCGAATGAAGCGGGCCTCGGCTCCTCCGTCATGGTCCACTCCGCATCGAACGTCAAGGAGCCCGTTGTGCAGGGCCTCTGGGGCATCTTCGAGGTCTTCGCGGACACCATCATCGTCTGCACCTGCACCGCGCTCGTCATCCTCACAAGCGGCGTGGTCGATCTGGAAACCGGCGCGTCCCTCTCCGGCGTGACCAAGCTCGGTCTGGCGACGGAAGCCTTCACGGCAAACTTCGGTACCTTCGGCGGCATCTTCATCGCGGTCGCCGTCTCCCTCTTCGCGTTCACGACGGTCCTCGGCTGGAGCTTCTACGGCACGAAGGCGTGGGAATTCCTCTTCGGCACGCGCTCCACGATCGTCTACAAGGTCCTCTTCGTTCTCGTCATCCTCGCGGGCTCGACGCTCGACGCTTCCCTCGCGATCGACCTCTCCGACACCTTCAACGGCCTCATGGCGATCCCGAACCTCATCGGCGTGATCTGCCTCTCCGGGCTGGTGGTCAAGATCACGAAGAACTACACCGTCCGCAAGATCACGAAGACCGATCCGTACAAGGAGCCGATGTACTCCGCGATCCCCGAGATCCAGCGCGAACAGGAAAAGCGCAAGGACTGATCCGAAACAGCATGAAAGAAGGACTGCTGCATCGCTGCGGCGGTCCTTTCCCTTTTGCTTTGTATTGGTGACAAATTCTCCCTCATTCGCCGAGCATCGCGAGCAGTTCGGGGACGCAGAGCTCGAATTTGACGCTGTACCGGTAGTCCGGATC
Source organism: Clostridia bacterium (assembly GCA_017550315.1). Classification (GTDB taxonomy): domain Bacteria; phylum Bacillota; class Clostridia; order Oscillospirales; family CAG-272; genus UMGS1696. The sequence continues at coordinate 5,436 of JAFZPN010000002.1, read as the reverse complement.
GTCCATCGTCGCGCGGATCGCGTTCAGCACGTTCGTCGCCGCGATGCGCAGGGCGTCGGAGAGGGGCTTCTCCCGCATGATCGCGCCGAACAACGTGGCCGCGAAGAGGTCGCCCGTGCCGTGATAGGAGACCGGGAGATTCTCGTGGAAGTATTCTTCAAATTCGCCGGAATCGCGGTGATACGCGACGATGCCCTGCTGCTTTCCGTCGTAATTGACGCCCGTGATCGCGGCGATCTTCGCGCCTCCTTCGGCGAGCCGGCGGAGAATGTCATGGATATACGCCTCGTCATAGGTCCCGGGCGCGCGGTACTCCTCGCCGAGCATAAGGGTCGCCTCGGTCAGGTTCGGGACGATGAGATCCGCGCGGTCGCAGAGGGACTTCATCGCGCCGATGATTTCCGGGCCGAAGCCCGCGTAGAGCTTGCCGTTGTCCGCCATGGCGGGGTCGATAAAGATATAGGCGGGTTTGATCTCGTCGATGAACTGCCCGATCATCGCGGCCTGCTCCGGGGATCCGAGATAGCCCGTGTAGAGGCCGTCGAAGCGGAGCCCTTCCTTCTTCCAGTGCGCGGTGACGGCGGGGATGTCGTCCGTCAGATCGCGGAACGTATAGCCCGTAAAGCCGCCCGTATGGGTCGAGAGCACGGCGGTCGGGATGACGGCGCACTCCACGCCCATCGCCGAAATGACCGGCAGGGCGACGGTCGCCGAGCACTTGCCGAAGCAAGAAATATCCTGAATGGTGACAACTTTTTTCATGGAAAACCCTCCTCGGGGGTTGACTTTTTTTCGGATTGCCTGTATAATAAACCAAAATTGGACCGATGAAAACTACCAGAAAGAGAGTTTTTTATAAGACCAGATGAGAGCGAACGAAACCGCCTACCGGAGGATCTACGAGGATCTGCGGGACAAGATCGTCGCGGGGGACTGGCCTGCCGGCGCGCGTCTTCCCTCGAAGCGGCAGACGGCAGCAGATTACGGCGTGAGCGTCATCACCGCGGAGCACGCTTATTCCCTGCTCTGCGACGAAGGATACGCCGAGGCGCGCGAGCGGAGCGGGACCTATGCCGCCTACCGCCCGAAGGACCGCTTTCCCGTCGGCGGGACGCGCGGAACGCCACCTCCTCCGCAGCCTCACGCGAGCGGGGATTTTCCCTATTCGGTCTATGCCAAAGCGGTGCGCCGCGTCCTCGCCGATTACGAGGGGATCCTCTACGAGAAATCCCCCGCGGGCGGATTGCCCCTTCTGCGCCGGACCCTCGCCGATTATCTCGCCCGGAGCCGCGGCATCCGCACCGATCCCGAGAACATCCTGATCGGCTCCGGCTCGGAATACTGCTACACGCTCATCCCGATGATCCTGGGGAGGGACCGCATCTATGCCGTCGAGAGCCCCTCCTACGGGCAGATCCTCTACATCTACCGCGCGTCGGGCATCACCTGCGAGGAACTCCCGCTCGCAGAAAACGGCATCGACAGCGCGGCGCTCGAAGCCTCCCGGGCGGAGGTGCTGCACATCACGCCCTACCGGAGCTATCCGAGCATGGTGACGGCCTCCGCGTCGAAGCGGCACGAATACCTGCGCTGGGCGAAAGAGCGGGGCGGCTGGCTGATTGAGGACGACGTCGAATCGGAGTTCTCCCCGCGCGCGCGTCCGACGGAGACCCTCTTCTCCCTCGACGGGGAGCGCGTGATCTACCTCAACACCTTCTCGAAGACCCTCTTCCCCTCCCTGCGCGCGGCCTACATGGTCCTGCCCTCCGATCTTCTTCCCGCTTATCGCAGGACCGCCGGGCATCTCTCCTGCACCGTGCCCGTCCTCGAACAGTGCCTCCTCGCCGAGCTCATCGGACGGGGGGATTTCGAGCGCCATCTCAACCGCATGCGGCGCCGTCTCGGCAAAGCGAAGCCGTGACCGCCGCGCGAAAGGAGTTCCCATGCCCGGACGCATTCTCTATCTGAACGGTCTGACGAGCAGCGGCAAATCGACCGCCGCGAAGTGCCTCGCGAAGCTATGCCGGACGCCGTTGTTCCGCTCCTCGAACGACATCTTCCACGACATGATCGCGAGCAAATTCTATGCCGGGCATTTCTGGCGGGAGATCGCCCGGACCATCGGCGCGCAGTATGCGGCGGTCCGCGGAATGGCAGAAGCCGGCTTTGACGTCATCGTCGACGGAATGGGCCTCGATCTGCCGGAATACAAGTCCCTCTTCGGCCTGTGCCACCTCGATCTGGTTGAAAAGACCTTCGCGGGGCTCGACGTCACCTTTGTCCGCTTCGACTGCCCGGCGGAGGAACTGCGTCGGCGCAATCTTCTCCGCGGCGACCGGGGCGAGTTCCAGTCCGAGGAGCAGGCGCGCCTGAACGATCCCGCCTTCCCCGCCGACCTCGTGATCGACGCGATGACGACCTTCCCGGACGAGGCCGCCCGTAAGATCCTCGCCTTTGCCGGATTCCCCGTCGACGAGGACGCGTTTGCCCCCGAGGCGGACGAGTTCCGCGCGTCGATCCTCGGCGGATTCCTCGGCGATCTCGCGGACGTCCGTCCCGCCTGCCCGAAGAACGCGGGACGCCGGAAACTCGTCCCGGACGGACCCGCGCCCGTCTCAGCCGATGCCGTGCTGCATTCCCCGGATGCCGCCGATGCCGCCGCGGACGCGCTCATCCTCCGCGGATACCGGGAAATCCCGGCAAAGGGGATCCGGCTCTTCATGCGCGGGGAGCGTGACTTCTGCCGCGTCCTCATGGCGCCGCCGGACGATCTTACCTCCCTCCTCGGCCGCACCGTGGAGGTCACGATCGACCGCCCCGCGGACTCCCGCCATCCGGAGCACCCCGATCTCGTCTATCCGATCCCCTACGGCTTCCTCGCCGGCACCCTCGCCCCGGACGGCGAACCGATCGACGCCTACTGTCCGGGATTTGCGAATGCCCCGGTCTGTACGGGCATCGTTGCGGCGGTGATCCGGCGGGAGGACGACGAAGAAGGAAAGCTCATCGTCACCCCGCCCACCCCACCGGACGCGCATCCCGCTCCCGCGGATCTCTGGGAAGCCGTGCGCTTCACCGAACAGTATTACCGCTCTTCTCTGATCCTTCCGAAAGAAGATCCGAGATAAAGGAGGACCCATGTCCAAACTCCGCTGCGGCCTCATCGGCAATCCCCTCGGACACAGCTGGTCGCCCGAGATCCACGCGATCCTCGGTGATTACGATTACACGCTCTGGCCGATGGAGGAGGATGCCGTCGCGCCGTTTCTATACGCCCGGGACTTCGACGCGATAAACGTCACGATCCCTTATAAAAAGACCGTCATGCCCCACCTTGACCGCATCGCCGACGAAGCGCGCCGGATCGGTTCGGTCAACACGATCGTCAAGGAGGCGGACGGCTCCCTCTCGGGCTACAACACCGATTATTTCGGATTCTCCGCGATGCTCGACCGCCGCGGATTCGCCCTTGCCGGCAAAAAGGTCGTCATCCTCGGCTCCGGCGGTGCGTCCGTCACGGCGCAGACCGTCGCGGCGGACCGGGGAGCGCGGGAGGTCGCCGTCATCACGCACCGCGAGAACACCCCCGAGACGCTCGCGAAGCACGGGGACGCCGAGATCCTCGTCAACACCACCCCGGTCGGGATGTTCCCGAAAAACGGGGAATCCCCCGCCTCGCTCGCCTTCTTCCCGCATCTCGAAGCGGTCGTCGACATGATCTACAACCCCGCCCGCACGGCTCTCATCCTCGACGCGGAGGAGCGCGGGATCCCGTCGGTATCCGGGCTGCCCATGCTCGTCGCGCAGGCGAAAATGGCGGCGGAGCTCTTCATGCACGCCCCGATCCCCGACACGGTGTTCGGCGCCGCGCTCACCGCGGTCTCCAAGGCCAAGCGGAACCTCGCCCTCGTCGGGATGCCGGGATGCGGCAAGAGCACCGTCGGACGCCTCTTTGCCGAAAAGACGGGCCGGACGTTCATCGATCTCGACGAGGAGATCGTAAAAGAGGCCGGGCGTCCGATCCCCGCGATCTTTGCAGAAGACGGCGAGGCAGTCTTCCGGGATCTCGAGTCCGCAGTCCTCGCGCGGTTCTCAAAACAATCCTCCCTGGTAATCGCCACGGGCGGGGGCGCGGTGATCCGGGCGGAAAACCGGCATCTGCTCCGCGAGAACAGCGTCGTGCTGCACCTCACCAGACCCCTCGACGCGCTGCCGAAGGACGGTCGTCCGCTCTCCCAGACGCATTCCGCCGAGTCGCTCTGGGAGGCGCGCCGGGATTTCTACCGCGCCGTATCGGATGCCGAACTCCCGGTCGATCCCGATCCCGCCCTCACCCTCGCTCGGGTCACAAGCTGGTGGGACGGCTTCTCGGATGCAAATGCATAAAAACAGGGCTGACGCTCGTGAAAACGTCAGCCTGTTTTCTGTTCTGTTCGTCTCAGCCTTTCCGGAACGGACTGAGGGCGGAGAGGTCGTCCTCCCATGCGGAAATCGCCTCAAAATCCGCCATCTGAGAGGCGTTTGACACGGCGACAATCGGGATCGCCGGGACGCCGCTGTTCAAGAGATACGCGATCGACGGGACCGTCACGGAGCACCTGTGTTCCTCCGCGATCCGGGCAAGATCAAGGGCGGCTTCCCGGTCGTACGGACCCGCCTGGACCCTGCCCGCCGCGAGCTTTTCGTAGAATCCGCCCGCCGCCGCGGAGAAGGAGAACAGGGGCAGGCCGGTTTCCCGGTGCAGTTTCCAGAGTTCCCGGCTTGTCGCGACGATTCCGTCCCCCTTCGGCAGCTCGCCGCCCCGGTCCATCGCGAGGCATTCCTCGTGCAGGCTCCATTCGTTTGACGCGGCGACCATCCAGTCCCGCCACCCCTCGCCGAGGTAGTCGATCGCCGCCCTGATCCGGTCCGCGCGGTAGTTCGAGAGCCCGAAGCGCGTGACACGCCCGCTCTTCACCATGTCCGCGAGAAAATCGACGATCACGCGGATGTCGACGGACGGATCGTCCCGGTGCGTGAGATAGATCGGGATCGTGTCCAGGCCCAGCGTCCGGCGGGAATCCTCGAGATCGGCCTCGGCGCACGCCCGATTCACGCGGCTGACGTCGTGCGCGTCAAAGGCGTAGTGACAGCACTTCGAGGTCACCACCATGTCGGTCACCTGCCGGCTCCTCAGCCATGCGCCGATGCACCGCTCGGATTCGTTCATCCCCGACGCGGTCCAGCGCCCGTAGCAGTTCGCCGTGTCAAGGAAACGCCCGCCCATCGCGTAATAGGCGTCGAGCAGCGCAAAGGAGCGTTCGTCGTCGTAATCCCCGCCCAGCCGTCCGCAGCCGTAGCATACGGCGGACAGCGGCTCGGGAAAGCTGTCAAACCGGATCTTCCGTATCATACCGACCTCCGAAAAAACGGGAGGGACCTTCTCTCAGTCCCTCC
>JAFZPN010000034.1 GCA_017550315.1 Clostridia bacterium | reverse complement strand
CGAGCCCCACGCGCATTCTCGCTCCCGGAGGCTCGTTCATCTGGCCGTATACCAGCGCGGTCTTCGCGAGGACCCCGGATTCCTTCATCTCGTTGTACAGGTCGTTTCCTTCGCGCGAACGCTCGCCGACACCCGTGAAGACCGAGTAGCCGCCGTGCTCCGTCGCGATGTTGTGGATCAGCTCCTGGATGAGAACGGTCTTGCCGACGCCCGCGCCGCCGAACAGACCGACCTTGCCGCCCTTCGTGTACGGGCAGATCAGGTCGATGACCTTGATGCCCGTCTCGAGGATCTCCGTCGTGACGGACTGCTCCTCGTAGGTCGGCGCGGGACGGTGGATCTCCCAGCGCTCCGCCGTGTCCGGGGCGGGCTGCTCGTCCACGGGATCCCCGAGCACGTTGAACATGCGCCCGAGCGTCTCGGGACCCACGGGAACCGTGATGCCGCGGCCCGTGTCGATCGCTTCGGTGCCGCGCTGCAAGCCGTCCGTCGAGCTCATCGCCACGCAGCGGACCACGTCGTCGCCCACATGCGCGGAGACCTCCGCCACGAGACGCCGACCGGCGAAATTCACCTCGATGGCGTTCAGGATGTCCGGCATTTTGCCGTCGTCGAAGCGCACGTCGATGACCGGCCCGATGACCTGTGTGACGACGCCGATGTGTTTTGAATCTGACATAATACTCTCCGTTGGTTCAGTGAACAGTGAAAAGTGAACAGTGAATAGTTTCGGAAGAAATCTGCTGGCGCAGATTTCAGTTTATAAAACGACAGCGTTATGGGAAGATTTCTTTATTGGTGAGCACCCTTGCCCATCCCCGTCAGAAAGTTTCTTGCCAGGCTTTCTTTTCCAAGAAAGCCGCGTCCTCTCCCGTACCCCCCGTACTCCCCCTACGCGTTCGCGCCGGCGACGATTTCGGTGATCTCCTGCGTGATCGCGCTCTGGCGGGCCTGGTTGTATTTGAGGTTGAGGTTTTCGAGCATTTCGTCCGCGTTTTTGGTCGCGGAGTCCATGGCGGCGCGGCGTGCGGCGAGCTCGGAGGCGAAGGCCTCCATGACCGAGGTGTAGAGGACGCCGGAGATATACTCCGGGATGATGGCCGAGAGGACCTCCTCCGCGCTCGGTTCGTATTCCGTCAGGCCGAGGGTGCCCCTGCGCTTCGGGGCGTGGGCATCTTCGGCAGCCGCCATGTCCGTCGTGCGGGTCTCCGCGAGAACTTCGAGGGGCAAGAGATACGTGATGTTCGGCCGCTGCGAGAGCATCGACACAAAGCGCGTCGAGATCAGATTCACCGCCCCGATCTCGCCCCGGTCATACATCTCCTTCGCGCGGTACGCGATCCGGGCCGAATCGGACGCCGTGAAGCGTTCCACGGACGTGAATCCCGCGTCGAGGACGTTCATCCCCCGGCGGTTCCCGTAGTAGTCCGCCGCGCGCTTGCCCACCGGGAGCACAAAGTCCCCCGGCCGGATCATCGTCATCGCCGAGCGAAAGATATTGTTGTTGTATCCGCCGGCCAGACCGCGGTCGCCCGCCACGATGATGTAGAGCGCGGGCAGCTCCCGGGCGCGCTGACGGGCATAGACGCTCTTCTCCGCGGAAAGATCCGCGAACGCGTCCAGCATCACGTTCCGGTAGAACCGCGACTGCTCCATGCGTGCCGCCGCGCGTCGGATCTTCGAGGACGCCACCAGCTCCATCGCCTTGGTGATGTGCCGCGTCGAGTCCACCGACTTGATCCGGGCGCGGATCGCTTTCGTGTTCGCTCCCATGGCTTACATCTCCCCGCCGAGGTGATAGACCTCGGACCGGAATTTTTCCGTGAACCGCGCGAGAACGCCTTCGAGCTCCTCCCGGTCGTCGTCGGACAAAATCCCCGTCGACACGATGCGCTTCATCAGCTCGTCCGCGTTGTCCCGCAGGTATGCAAAGAGGTCTTCTTCGTACCGCCGGACGTCGTCCACTTCGATCTCGTTCAGATAGCCGTTCACCACCGCGAAGATGATCGCGATCTGGTATTCCACCGGCACCGGCTTGTTCTTGTCCTGCTTCAGGACCTCCACGATCCGGCGTCCGAGCGCGAGCCGCGCCTTCGTGTCCGCGTCGAGGTCCGAGCCGAACTGCGCGAACGCCTCGAGCTCGCGGAACTGCGAGTAGAGGAGCTTCAGGGACGAGGCCGTCTTCTTCATCGCTTTGATCTGCGCCGAGCCGCCCACGCGGGACACCGAAATGCCCGGGTTGACCGCCGGGATGACGCCCGCGTGGAAGAGCTCCGTTTCGAGGAAGATCTGTCCGTCCGTGATCGAGATGACGTTCGTCGGGATATACGCCGAAACGTCGCCCGCCTGCGTCTCGATGATCGGGAGCGCCGTGATCGAGCCGCCGCCGAATTCCGGAGCGACCCGCGCCGCGCGTTCGAGGAGGCGGGAGTGCAGATAGAAGACGTCGCCCGGATAGGCCTCGCGTCCCGGCGGACGGCGGATGAGCAGGGAGAGCGCGCGGTAGGCCACGGCGTGCTTCGAGAGGTCGTCATACACGATCAGGACGTCCCGGCCCTGCGCCATGAAATACTCCGCGATCGCGCAGCCCGCGTACGGGGCGATATACTGCAGCGGAGCCGGTTCCGACGCTGACGCCGACACGATCACCGAATAGCGGTCCGCGCCATTCTTGCGCATCGTCTCCGCGATGTTCGCGACGGTCGAATTCTTCTGCCCGATCGCCACGTAGATGCAGATCACGCCCGTGTCCTTCTGGTTCAGGATCGTGTCGAGCGCGATGGTCGTCTTGCCCGTCTGCCGGTCGCCGACGATCAGCTCGCGCTGGCCCCGTCCGATCGGGATCATCGAGTCGATGGCTTTGATGCCCGTCTGCAGCGGCACGGAGACGCTCTTGCGCTTGATGATGCCCGGCGCCTCCGATTCGATCGGCCGCGTCTCGGTGCATCCGGTCGGGCCACGGCCGTCGATGGGATGGCCGAGCGCGTTGACGATGCGCCCGATCATGCCGTCCCCGACGGGAACCGATACGACGCTGCCGGTCCGCTTCACCTTCGTGCCCTCGCGGATCTCTTCGGAATCCGAGAGCATGACGATCGCGACCGTCTGCTCCTCGAGGTTCATCGCCATGCCGAATTCGCCGCCCTCGAACTGCACGAGCTCGTTCGCCATGCAGTTGTCGAGGCCGAAGGCGCGCACGATGCCGTCCCCGGCGGTGATGACCGTTCCGGTTTCCGCTTCGGCGGCTTTATTTTCATAATTCTTGATCTGGTTCTTGATGATGCTGCTGATTTCTTCAGGACGGATGTCCAGCCGAAGTGCCATCTTATGTTCTCCGATCCTTTCGATCCTTTTGTTCCTTTGGTTTCGTTATACGTTCGCGCCGGATAAGCGCTCCGCGATTTCCGCGAGCCGGTTCTTCACCGTGTCGTCGATCTGGCGGTTGTCATAGAAGAGCCGCATCCCGCCGAGGAGGGAAGGATCCACCGCGTATTCGATGATGACCCGCTTTCCCGTCCGCTGCGTCAGACGCTCGGTGAGCCGTTCCCGCTGCGCGTCGGTGAGGGGCACCGCGCTCTCGCAGCGCACACGCACCACGCCGTTCGCCTCGCACCAGAGCCGTTCGTATTCCGCAAAGCAGGCCGCGATCTCGGTCGCCAGCCCGCGCTCCGTAAGGAGCTTCGCGAAATTCGCAAGATGCGGATGCGCGCGTCCGTCGAGGGCTTCTCCGACGAGGGCGATCCGGCGCTCCTTCGGCAGATCCGGGTTGATGAGGAGCCGGGCGTATTCGCGGTCAAAGAGGGGCGCGAGCGCGTGACACTCACCGAGGATCTGCTCCGACACGCCTTCCTCTTCCGCCAGCGCGAACAGACCCGCCGCGTATTCCTTCACGATTTCGTTCATCGCGTCACCTCATCAGAGCTTGTCGATGAACGAGTCGATGAGATCCCGGTGATCGTCGCCGTTCAACTCGCGGCCGACCACACCCTCCGCGATCTGCACGGAGATGTCGGAGATTTCGTTCTTGAGGTCGTCCATGGCTTTCTTCTTCGCCAGCTCGATGTCCTCCTCCGCGCGCTTCATCGTCTCGGCTGCCCGCCGGTGCGCGTCCGCGATGATCTCGTCGGACTGGCGGTCGGCGCGCTGCGTGGCGGAACGGAGGATGCTCTCGGCTTCCTCCACCGCTCCCGCGATCTTCGCCGTGTACAGCTTCTTGTCCTCTTCCGCGGACGCCTTTGTCTTTTCGGCGGCGTCATAGAGCTCGTCCACCTGGTCCTGCCGCGCGGCGAGGATCTTCTGGACGGGCTTGAAGAGGAATTTCTTTAAGATGAGCGTCAGGATCAGGAGGTTGGCGATGGAGGCGACGACATGCCAAACGTTCAGCGATATGAGCTCAAGATATTCATCCATGTTTCAGTTCTCCGGTACCTGCCCTCGGGCAGGGATTTTCATGCTCAGAGTCTTCTGATGAAGAGGGAGGGCGCGAGGAGCATCAGAAGAAGACCGGTCACGAAGCCGTAGATACCGGTGGTCTCCGCGATCGCGCAGCCCATGATCATGGTCGAGGTGACCTGACCTCTGCACTCCGGCTGACGGCCGATGGCTTCGCAGGCCTTGCCGACGGCGTAGCCTTCGCCGATGCCGGGGCCGATACCCGCGATGAGGGCGAGACCCGCGCCGACGGCACAGCCCGCCATGATGGTCGCTTTGGCGTTGATAAGCGCAGTCGCTTCGTTGACAACAGTGGGATCCATGTGAAATTCTCCTAAGTTTTTGTATTTTCTGCGGGAGGTCCCGCGGGCTTACCGGATGATTATTCGGTCTTGACGGCGTTGCCGATGTAGAGCATCGTCAGCATGGCGAAGATGAAAGCCTGCATGAGCGACGAGAAGACGTCGAAATAGATCGAGAGGACGGCGGGGAGGCCGATCTGCAGAAAGGGGATCTTCCCGAGCAGCCCCGGCAGCCATCCGAGCAGCATGGTCGAGACCGATGCCAGCCCCGCGTAGACGAGTGTCGAGATGACGACGCCGGAAACGACGTTTCCGAAGTGACGGAAGGTCATCGAGACGGGCGTGCCGAGCTCGGAGAGGACGTTGAACGGGGTGAAGATCTTGATCGGCTCGGTATATCCCTTCAGGTAGCCGAAGAAGCCGTTCGTCTTGATCTTGTAAAAGGTGATGAGCGAGAAGACGAGGATCGACCAGCCGGCGATGGTGTTGAGGTCCGCCGTGGGGGGATACGCGCCGACGAGGGCGGAGAGGGAAGAGAAGGCGGAGAGGCCGAGGATTGCGCAGATGAACGGCGCGTAGGGGAGGAATCCCTCGCCCATGTTCTCGCGCACGAGCTTCGTGACCTGATCGACGATCCACTCCGCAACGACCTGCCGCTTCGAGGTCCCGCGCACCTTGAGACCGCGGGTAAGCACGAGGCAGAGGACGAAGAGCAGCGCGATGACGATCCACGAGTTGACCTGCGTCTCGGTGATCGGAATGCCGCCGAAGACCGGGATCTCGAAAAGGATCTTCGCGCCGGTGATGTTGATGTTGTCCATGACTCAGTCGACTTTCTGTTGATCGGCGGACGCGCCGTCGTTATTCGCGTCTGTCGGATTCTTCTGATTCTTCGGGTCCTTCTGATCCTTGCCCGGAACAGGTCCCTTCGAGAAGTGCGAGACGAATTTCTCGAACTCGTCGGGGGAATCCTCGTCGTCTTCGTCATCGTCGGCGGGGAGGGAGCGGGCGGGGACGGCGTCCGGGTCCGGAAGATCGGCCTCGGCGGATTCCGGGGCGTCTTCTTCGGATGCGGGCGGGAGGGGATTCTTCTTTGCCTTGTACCAGGACCAGAGACTGCGGGCCGTCAGCACGATGCGGGGATAGAACACCGAGGCCAGCACCGGGAGCCAGTGGATCCAGTCCACGGCGAGGGAGAGGGCCATCACGGCGAGCATCACGATCGTGCGGGCGATGTACGAGGAGCGCATCTTCGCCTTCGCCGTCACCTCATCCCCGGTTGCGAGGGCGCGGGTGATGCCGACGGACATGAAGAAGAAGTTTCCCACGGCGAGGAGGAAGCCGATGACGATGCCGAATAAGACCGAGAGATCGAAGCGGCGCGCGACAAGAAATCCCACCGCCATCGCGAGGGAGCAGCAAAGACAGCCGACGGCCATCTTCCGGTTTTCGTCGAGCACTTCGGGATCGAGCTTCATGAGCTTATCTCCTCGGGGATAGAATGCGCGCAGGGGTTCCGGCGGACCGGTTGAAAAAACCCATACACAAAAAATTATACCACAGTCCGGCGGGGATTGCAAGAATCCCGGACAGTTTTTTCATTAAATTCACAATCGAATTATGACTCGGCAGCAGGATTCACAATTGACTTGTGATTCTTCGCAAACGGTTTGGCGCGGATCGGCGGACGGATTTGCCCCCGAAATCGCGTTTTTTCTCTCCTCTACTTGACTTCCGCGCGGAAATCGCTATAATATACCATAGAAGAATCTCCCCGGCCAAGGGGGACAGCACGGAGGAACACAACAAAATGTTTGATAACGGCAAACTCTACATGGGCCTCTCGGATCCGGACCGCGAACGGGTCTACATGTATCTCACGCAGGCCAACCGCCACGGTCTGATCGCGGGCGCGTCCGGCACCGGCAAGACGGTCACGATGAAGGTCATGACCGAGTCCTTCTCCGACGCGGGCGTCCCGGTCTTCCTCTGCGACGTCAAGGGCGACGTCTCCGGCCTGATCGAGCCGGGCGAGGACAACGCGGGCATGCAGAAGCGCATCGACAAGTTCGGCATCCGCGACACGTTCCAGTTCCGCTCCTATCCCGTCACATTCTGGGATATCTACGGCAAGGGCGGCCATCCGATCCGCACCACCGTCTCCGACATGGGTCCGGAGATCCTCTCCCGCATCATGGGCCTGACCGAGGTGCAGGAAGGCGTGCTCAACATTATCTTCCGCATCGCCGACGAACACGGGCTCGAGATCATCGACCTGAAGGATCTGCGCGCCGTGCTCCAGTACATCGGCGAGAACCGCGCGGAATATTCCATGAAATACGGCAACATGGCGGCGCAGTCGATCTCCGCGATCACGAGAGCGCTCATCCCGCTCGAGGATCAGGGCGGCAACGAGTTCTTCGGCGAACCGGCGCTCGACATCACCGACTGGATCCGCACGGATTCGTCCGGCCACGGCATGATCAACCTGCTCCACGCCGTCGAGACGATCAAGTACCCGAAGCTTTACGCCGCGTTCTTACTCTGGATGATGGCGGAGCTCTTCGAGGTCCTGCCCGAGGTCGGCGACCCGGAAAAACCCACGATCGTCTTCTTCTTCGACGAAGCGCATCTGCTCTTCAACGGCGCGCCGAGAGGGCTCGTGCAGAAGATCGAGCAGACCGTGAAGCTCATCCGCTCGAAGGGCGTCGGCATCTATTTCGTCACCCAGTCCCCGTCCGACATCCCGGACAGCGTCCTCGCGCAGTGCTCCAACCGCGTCCAGCATGCCCTCCGCGCCTACACGCCCGCCGAGCAGAAGGCCGTCCGCACCGCGGCGCAGACCTTCCGCGCGAATCCGGCGTTCAAGACCGAGGACGTCATCATGCAGCTCGGGACCGGCGAGGCGCTCGTCTCCTTCCTCGATGAAAAGGGCATCCCGCAGATCGTCGAGAAGACCTCGATCATCTGCCCGCAGTCCCTGATGGCGCCCGCCCCCGAATCGGACAAAGCCCGGGTGATCGCGCAGTCGCAGTTCGCGTTCAAGTACAACAACGCCGTCGACAACGAGAGCGCCTACGAGGTCCTCGAGAAGAAGGCCGCCGAAAAAGCCGAACAGGAAGAGCTCGAGCGGCAGCGCGCCGAGATCGAAGCCGAGCGCGCGAAGCTCGAAGCGGAGAAGGAAAAGGCCGCAAAGGAAGCCGAGAAGAAGGCGCAGAAAGAAGCCGAAAAGAAAGCGAAGGAAGAGGAAAAGGCCAAGGCCGCCGCGCAGAAGAAAAAGGACCGCGTCAAGGCGAAGATCGAGACGCAGGTCGTGTCGACCGCCGGTCAGCTCCTCCGGAAGGGCCTCTTCGGCATCCTGTCCCGCAAGTAAACCGACCATCCGTTTTGAGATCAGAGAAAGGAAGGTTTTCATGAAACAGAACATCATCCGCATCCTGCTCGTCCTCGCCGCCTGCGTCCTGACCGTGTCCCTCCTCTCCGGATCCGTGTCCGCCGCGGAGATCGCGCACAGCCGCACCTATGACGGCCGGTTCGCCGACGTGAGCGACGCCGCGTGGTATTACGGGAACGTCGTCGACGCCTACGAGCTCGGCCTCATCGACGGCATGAGCTCCGCTGCGTTCGAGCCCGAGGGCAACCTGACCATCGCCCAGACGATCAAGCTCGCCGCCGTCTCCCATCAGCTCCTCACCAAGGGCGCCATCGATCCCGAGACCTTCTCGGCAGAAGGCGCGGAGAACTGGTACGATCCCTACGTCACCTACGCCGCACAGCGCGGCATCGTGACCGAGACCTATGAGAACATCAACGAAAACGCATCCCGCGCCGTCGTCGCCGTTCTCTTCGCGCGGACGCTGATCAGCGCGGACACCGGGATGAACGAGATCAACGCGGCCGAATTCGGCGCCCTGAAAGACGTCCCGACCGAAAAGTGGTACGCCTCCTCCGTGTATAAGATGTACCGCTGGGGCATCCTCATCGGCGATGAGAACGGCAACCTCAATCCCGAGAACAATGTCCGGCGCAGCGAGATCGCCGCGATCGTCACCCGCGTGATCGATCCCACCGTGCGCATGCTCGCAAGCGGTGAGCACGTCGAAGAGGGCGAAGCGCCCGCACCGGCAGCAACGGGAGGGACCGTGCCCGCCGTCGTGGAAAACGGTGTCCTGAAGCTCTACGAAGGGGATCAGGCCACAGTCGAACCCGCGGAAGCCGTTGGCGGATTTGCGGCGGACTTTGCGCTCGCGGACGGGACCGTCTCCGTGAAGGCGTCGTATAACCTCGCGTATGTCAACGAGGTCGCCGCCGAAAAGGACAATGTCTCCTTCCGTCTCTACACGCCCAAAGATGCCGCGCTGGAAGTGCTCACCGCCAAGCTCAAGGCGGCTGCGGTCGGCGCGAACGGCACGAAGGTCCGCGAGGCCTCCGATGTCTACACCACCATCAACGGGCTCTTCGAGCTCTGGGTCGACGGCGAGCGGCGGACCGTGGGCGGTCTCTGGTATGCCGAACATGAAACCTACACGACCTACGCCTTCTATCTCGAAGAGGCGATCGATCTCTCCGCGGCGACCTCCTACCGTCTCGTCTGCGGCGACGTCCAGGCGGATGCCCTGAAGGAGAGCGGCCTCCACGACGTGGCGGATCTCTCCGAAGGCGCGGCGACCGTCGTGGCGGGTGACAGCGTCGAGAGCGGCACGGCCGTGGACAACGCCCTCTACACGGCGGCCATCGAAGCGGCCAAGTCGACGGCGCTGAATGTCCCGTTCGAGCATGAATCCGACCGCTGCTACATCCTCTACGGAGAGGGCCTGTACGGAACCGGCGCGGGCGATTACCGTCTGCTCTTCATCTTCCGTGACGGCACCTCCCAGACGATCGTCAACCAGAAGCTCAACGCCATCCGCGTCAACAACGCCGGAAACGTCCTGTATTACACGGTCGACGCACCCGACGGAGGCGCGATCCAGTACGGCGTGAACTTCGACAGCTGATCGCCCCCGCATCCTTGTCAATAACCCACAAAATCCCTCCATTGCGGAGGGATTTTTTTTTCTTTCTGATTCCTTGCATTTTGGGCCGTAAACGTGTATAATGTTGATAACCGTTTTCTTCGCGCGCAAAACCGAAAACAGAGCAGAAATTCCTTGAATTTTTAACGTGAACGGGGGCCTCCATGAAGCTGCTGGAAGACAGAATTCTGAAAGACGGCAAGATCGGCGCGGGGAACGTCCTGAAAGTGGACTGCTTCCTCAACCACCAGATCGACGTGCCGTTCATCTCCGAACTCGGCCGCGAATTCTACCGTCTTTACAAGGACGAGGGAATCACGAAAATCCTGACGATCGAAGCGTCCGGGATCGGGATCGCCTGTCTGACTGCCATGTACTTCGGGGTGCCCGTCGTTTTCGCGAAGAAGACGCCCACGAACAACATCTCCGGCGACGTCTACACCGCCGAGGTGTACAGCTACACGCACGAGCGGACCTACGCGATCCGGCTGGCGAAGGATTTCCTGACGAAGGACGACCGCGTCCTCATCATCGACGACTTCCTCGCGAAGGGATCGGCGCTTCTCGCGCTCCTGAAGCTGGTCCACGACGCGGGCGCATCGGTCGCGGGCGCGGGCATCGTGATCGAGAAGGCCTATCAGCCCGGCGGCGACATCGTCCGCGCGCAGGGCATCCGGGTCGAATCCCTCGCGAGAGTGGCGTCGATGGATGAAAACGGGATCAAGTTTGTTGAGTGAAAAGCGAGTTTAGTGAACAGTGAAAAGTGAATAGTGAATAACGGCGGAAGGAATCTGCAAGGCAGATTCCCACCACAACTATTCACTCTTCGTTCTTCTCTCTTCGTTTCCCTCGATTCTCTGCCCCTCGGGGCTTGAGATATACGGCTCCAATTCCAAAAACCAATATTATATTTCAGGAGGAACATCATCATGTTCAAGAAACTTGCCGCTCTGGTCATGGCGGTCCTGATGCTCTGCACCGTCGCGTCGGTATTCACTTCCTGCGCGGGCGGCGCCGCCTCCGACCTCAAGATCGGCTGCATCATGGTCGGCGACGAAACCGAAGGCTACACCAAGGCGCACATGGACGGCATCAAGGAAGCGGCCAAGGCGCTCGGCATCAAGGACAGCCAGATCATCTGGAAGTACAAGATCGAAGAGACCTCCGACTGCCTCGACGCGGCGACCGACCTCGTGGGTCAGGGCTGCACGCTCGTCATCTCCAACTCCTACGGCCATCAGACCTACATGGTGCAGGCAGCGGAACAGTTCCCGGACGTGACCTTCGTGTCCATGACCGGCGACTTCGCCGCGATCTCCGGCGTGAAGAACCTCAAGAACGGCTTCACCAAGGTCTTTGAATCCCGCTACGTCTCCGGCGTGGTCGGCGGCATGAAGCTGGCCGAACTCGTTGCGGACGGCAAGGTTTCCCCGACGGCTACTCCCGACGCCTATGACGCGGACGGCAACATCAAGATCGGTTACGTCGGCGCGTTCAACTACGCGGAAGTCGTCTCCGGCTACACCGCGTTCTTCCTCGGCCTGCGCTCCATCGTTCCGAACGTCGTGATGGAAGTCAACTACACCAACTCCTGGTTCGATATCGACAAGGAAGCGGCCGCTGCGGAAGCGCTCGTCGCCGCCGGCTGCGTCATCATCGGTCAGCACGCGGACTCCACCGGCGCTCCTTCCGCCTGCGAGAAGCTCCTCGCGTCCGGCAAGGTCTGCTACTCCGTCGGCTACAACGTCGACATGCTCGAGACCGCTCCGAATGCCGCGCTCACCTCTCCCACCAACACCTGGTCCGAGTTCTACAAGGAACTCTTCCAGAACGTGATCGCCGGCAAGGATCAGCCCGCCGACGTGGCGAAGGGCTACGATGAAAACGGCGTCGCCATCACCAAGCTCGGCAACTCCTGCGCGGCCGGTACCCAGGAAAAGGTCGATCAGGTCATCGCCGATCTGAAATCGGGCAAGCTCCATGTCTTCGACACCTCCACCTTTACCGTGACCAATGAGCAGACCACCTGCGACGTCCTCACCGACGCCGACGGCCATCTCACCTCCTGCAAGGTCGACATGTCCTTCATGGACTGGAGCACCATGACGCCCATCTACAAGGGCGAAGTCGTCGAGTGCATCAAGGACGGCTACTTCGACGAATCCACCTTCCGCTCCGCTCCGTACTTCTCCATCCGCATCGACGGTATCATCGAGAAATAATCCATCCTCAAACCAGAGAATGAGGGAAGCCGAACATCCGCTTCCCTCTTCTTTGCTTTGATTCAGAGAAAGGAAACGGCCGCCCGGCGGCGCTTTGATTCCATGGAAGACGCAATCAGATTGGTCGGCATCACCAAAACCTTCGGCGAGATCCGGGCAAACCGGGATATCTCCCTCACCATCCGGCGGGGCGAGATCCTCTCCCTCCTCGGCGAGAACGGCAGCGGCAAGACGACGCTCATGAATATCCTCTCCGGCATCTACTTCCCCGACGCGGGGCAGGTGTTCGTCGGAGGGCGGGAGGTGACCATCGCCTCCCCGAAGGACGCTTTTGACCTCGGCATCGGCATGATCCACCAGCACTTCAAGCTCGTGGACGTCTTCACCGCCGCGGAAAACATCATCCTCGGCCTGCCGGGCGAGCGGCGCGGACGGCTCGACATGAAGGCGGTCGAGGAAAAGGTCCGCCGCATCTGCGACCGCTACGGGTTCGACATCGAGCCGGATCAGAAGGTCTACGAGATGACCGTGTCGCAGAAGCAGACGCTCGAGATCGTCAAGGTCCTCTACCGCGGCGCGGACATCCTCATCCTCGACGAGCCGACCGCCGTCCTCACCCCGCAGGAGACCGAAAAGCTCTTTGCGGTCATGCGCGAGATGAAGAAGGACGGCCGCGCGGTAGTCATTATCACGCACAAGCTCCACGAAGTCCTCTCCGTTTCGGACCGCGTGTCGATCCTGCGCAAGGGCGAATACATCGGCACCGTCGACACGAAGGACGCGACCGAGCTGTCGCTGACCGAAATGATGGTCGGCAAGAAGGTGACGCTCGACATCGAACGCCCCGAACCGGAAAACCGCGTCAAGCGGATCGAAGTAAAGAATCTGAACGTGATGGGCCCCGAGGGCGTCCCGGTTTTGAAGGACATCTCCTTCGAGGCGTACGGCGGCGAGATCCTCGGCATCGCGGGCATCTCCGGCTGCGGACAGAAGGAGCTGCTCGAAGCTGTGGCAGGTCTCACGATCCCGATGGCGGGTTCGTCGGTCGAATACTTCCCGCCGGATGCTGACAAGCCCGAACAGCTCGTCGGACGGTCTCCGCGCGAGATCAAGGACATGGGCGTGCACCTGTCGTTCGTCCCGGAGGACCGCCTCGGCATGGGCCTTGTGGCGTCGATGGGCATGGCCGACAACATGATGCTGAAATCCTACGAGAAGGGCTCGTCCTTCTTCATCGAGAAAAAAGCCCCGCGGGAGCTCGCGGAGGCGGTTAAGGACGAGCTGGCGGTCGTGACGCCGTCGGTGGGCTATCCGGTGCGGCGGCTCTCAGGCGGCAACGTCCAGAAGGTGCTCGTCGGACGCGAGATCGCGGCGGCCCCGTCGGTCCTGATGACGGCCTACGCCGTGCGCGGACTCGACATCGGCACCTCGTACCAGATCTACCACCTGCTCAACGAACAGAAGAAAAAAGGTGTCGCCGTCATCTACGTGGGCGAGGACCTCGATGTGCTGATCGACCTCTGCGACCGGATCCTCGTGCTCTGCGCGGGTCAGGTCACGGGCATCGTCGACGGCCGCGAAGCGACCAAGGAGGGTATCGGCCTTCTGATGACGAAGATCGCCCGTACGGATGACGGACATCGGCATCTCGGACATGCGGACACAACGGAAACAACGGAAGGAGGCGCGGCGCATGAATAAGGCAATCGAAGTCGGAAAGAGCGAACATCGCGAGCCCTTCCTCCGCATCGCGCGCCGGGACGGCACCTCACACGGCAGAAAGATCGGGGTCCGGGCGGCGTCCATCGTGATCGCGCTGATCCTCGACGCGCTCTTCATCGTGGTGGTGACCGGCCTCAATCCGCTCGCCGTCTACGCGGAGATCTTCAAGGCGACGTTCGGGACGAGTTTGCGCTTCATGTGGATGCTGCGCGACATGGCAGCGCTCCTCTGCATCGGCGTAGCGCTCGCGCCGGCGTTCAAGATGCGGTTCTGGAACATCGGCGCGGAGGGGCAGGTCCTCATGGGAGGCTTTGCCACCGCGATGTGCATGATGTTCCTCGGGCAGAAGCTGCCGACCCCTGTCCTCTTCCTCGTCATGGTGATCGCAAGCCTCGCGGCGGGCGCGCTCTGGAGCTTTTTCCCGGCGTTCTTCAAGGCGAACTGGAACACCAACGAGACCCTCTTCACGTTAATGATGAACTACGTCGCCATCCAGATCGTCGCCTACGCCACGAACATCCTGCGCGGCCAGGCGTCCTCCCTCGGCACCATCAACATGGGCTCGAAGATCGGATGGTTCCCGAAGCTCCTCGGATACGACTTCACCCTCAACATCCTCATCGTCGCGGTCCTGACCGTCGCGATGTACATCTACCTTAAATACACCAAGCATGGCTATGAGATCTCCGTCGTCGGTGAATCCGAGAAGACGGCGAAATACGCGGGCATCGACGTCAAGCGCGTCACGATCCGCACGCTCCTCCTCTCCGGCGCGATCTGCGGCCTCTGCGGCTTCATCATCGTCGCGGGCAACAAGCACACCATCTCGACCAACACGGCGGGCGGCGACGGCTTCACCGCGATCATCGTGGCCTGGCTCGCGAAGTTCAACACCTTCTATATGGCGCTGATCTCCTTCCTGCTCGTCTTCCTCGAGAAAGGCGCGGGGCAGATCGCGTCGACGTACGGGCTGAACGAGTACATCGCCGACATCATCTCCGGCATCATTCTCTTCTGCATCCTCGGCAGCGAGTTCTTCCTCAATTACCGGATGATCTTCCGGCACAAAGAAGAGAAAGGAGGCGGCGTGAAATGATCCCCAACCTTCTGGCATGGCTTCTGCGCGCGATCCAGTTCGGCACCATCATCATGTTCGGCTCGATGGGCGAGATCCTGACGGAGAAATCCGGCAACCTCAACCTCGGCGTCCCGGGCATCATGTACCTCGGCTCCTTCGCAGGCTTCGCGTCGGCCTATCTCTACGAGAACCACGCGGAGAATCCCGTCCCCTTCCTCTGCGTCGTGATCGCGCTCCTCTGCGGCTTTCTGGCCTCCGCCCTCGGCGGTCTGATCTACAGCTTCCTGACGATCACGTTACGGGCCAATCAGAACGTCACCGGTCTGGCGCTGACGACCTTCGGCATGGGCGTGGCGAACTTCTTCGGCGGGTATCTTCTGAAAGGCGAGGTCTACACCGCCGCGCCGGTCTCGAACGCCGCCTTCTCGGCGAAGATCCCCTTCCTCTCCGATCATCTGGGTCTCTTCGGCGACGCGGTCTTCTCCTACGGCTTCCTTGCATACACGGCGATCCTGTTGGCCATCCTCTTGCATGTCTTCCTCAATAAGACGAGGACCGGGCTGAACCTGAGGGCGGTGGGCGAGAATCCCGCGACCGCGGACGCCGCCGGCATCAACGTGACGAAGTACAAGTACCTCGCGACGGTGATCGGAGCGGGCATCTCGGGCATTGGCGGCCTCTACTACGTGCTGGACTACAACAACGGCATCTGGGCGACGACGGGGCAGGTCGAGGCGCTCGGCTGGCTGGCAGTCGCGCTCGTCATCTTCACGACCTGGTATCCGCTGAACGCGATCTGGGGCGCATACCTCTTCGGTATGCTGTACTGGCTGTACAACTTCCTCCCGAAGCTGATCGGGATCACGAACATCGACCGGACGTCGAGCTTGTGGCAGATGATCCCGTACATCGTGACGATCCTCGTGCTCGTGGGTGTCAGTCTGCGCCGCAAGAGAGAATCGCAGCCTCCGGCCTCGCTCGGTCTTGCTTACTTCCGCGAGGAGAGATAAAGCAGACGGGTGCATTCGGATAACGACAGGGAAGGAGGTCCGGCATGATGGAAGAGAAGCCGAGGCCGTATTTCGACCGCGAGATCACCGCGCTCCTCAAGGGCACGGCGCTTGTGCTGATGTTCTTCCACCACTTCTTCACCTTCCCGGCATGGATCACGGTCCCGGTATCCGATCCCTTCATCGTGTACGTCGCGCCCCACCTCTCCCATGCCACCCGGATCTGCGTGGCGGTGTTCGTCTTCCTCACCGGTTATCTCGACGTCTTCCGCACGCGGCGCGGCTTTTCGGACCGTCTCCGCAAGATCACGGATTTCCTCCTGTCCTACTGGACGGTCTACCTCGTGCTGCTCCTCTTCGCCGTGCTGACAAAGCAGACGGTCTTCGATCCGAACCTGATCCTCTATGAGCTTTTCGGGCTGAAACAGGCCATCATGCCGTTCAGTTGGTACGTTCCGTTCTATCTTCTGAGCCTGTTCTGCCTGCACCCCGTCGGGAAACAGATCGAACGGGGCCCGGTGCGCGGCATCCTCTGCGGGATCCTGCTGCCGACTTTGCTCTTCACGGTGCTCGCGTATCTGTGCCGTCAGCAGCCGGAGCGCGAATTCCTCTATCGGCTGTCCTTCCTCTTTGACAATGCGGTCGATTTCTTCCCCGTGATGGCGGCGGGAACCCTCGTCGCGCGCTTCGATCTCTTCCGCCGCTTTGACCGGCAGCTCGCCGCAAGCCGCCCCTGGACCCGGATGGGCGCGGGATGGCGGGCCGTCCTTCTGCTGATCCTCGCGATCCTCTGCTGCGCGGGGAGAGCCCTGCTTCCGCGGATGGAGTTTGTGAGCGGCACGGTTTTCGGCAGAACGTGGACCTTTCGGCTGACGATGGATCTCGTGTACGCGCCCATCCTCGTGTGGTCGCTCGCGCGGCTGTTTGCGATGGCGCGGGGGCATGTTCCCCTGAAGGCGCTGGCGGTCATCGGGCGGTATTCGCTGTATCTCTGGTTCTGGCACGACGTCTTCTTCAAAGTGTGCGCGAAACTGACCCAGCCGATCCTGTACGCGCCCGTTTTCTGGCCGCTGATCCTCGTGTGGGGACTGGCGATATGCTTCGCGCTGTCGTGGCTCACGGACATCCCCGTGCGATGGCTGCGTGCGCAGAAGAACCGGCTCCTGTTTCCGGAGAAGGTATCGGGAAAATAACCCCATTCAATAAACAAAGGAGAAAGCCTGATTCGAGACTTTCTCCTCTATTTTTGTTTATAGCGTTTCGGATTTACAGCGCGGTCCCCGTGAGCTTCCCGGCGCCGGGATCGAGCTTGCCCCAGCTCTCGATGTCCGCCGTGAACGCCTCACCGTCGAGGGCAAAGCGCCATTCCATCTTGTGCGGGCTGTTGAGGCAGCGGACGGCAAAGACGAGGCGGCCTTCTTCCGCGCGGTAAGAGGCGGCGATCCGGTTCCGCTCGGCGTCCGGCGTGGACATGAGATCGACCAGCTTGGGCTTGAGCTTGGGCGTGAGGACGGTGCTCTCCTCCCAGCGGCCGCGTCCGGCGGTGACGGCGTACTGATCGACACCGTTTGAAAACGTGAAGCGCATCGCATCGGCGGCGGGATCGCAGCGGAAATAGCACCCTGTCCACCCGAAGGCGTTTTTGTCGAGCCGGATGAAGCGGTCCTCAAAGCCGGAGGTCTTCTCCGCAGAGCCGATCGGGGCGTATTCCGGAAGACGGAGCGCGGAATCGGGCGTATCGTCCTCGTCGAAGAGGTGCGGGACGAGGTCCATGATCCGGTCGATCTCGCGCTGCATGTCGCCGAGCTCGGTCTGGACCGCGACGACGAGATCGCGTTCCGGGAGCACGACACAGAGCTGACCGTACGCGCCGTCTCCGCGGAATCCCTCGCGCGCGTTGATCCAGAACTGGAAGCCGTAGCCGGCGCACCAGTCGGGAGAGCCGTTCATGGAGTTGTCGGAGATCGGAGACGTCGCCTCCTTCACCCACGCCTCGGAGAGGAGCCTCTTCCCGTTCCAGACGCCGCCCGAGAGATAGAGGAGCCCGAGCTTCGCGATATCGTCGACGGAGACGTGGATGCCGCAGCCGCCCTCGTTCGCGCCGTCCGGGGTCCGGTTCCAGCGCACATCGGAGATCCCGAGGGGCATGAAGAGCTTCCACGAGAGGAAGTCGAGCAGCTTCATGCCGGTGATCCGCTCGACGATGTGGGAGAGCATGAGGGTCGCGCCGGTGTTGTAGGCGAAGTGGGTCCCCGGCTCATACGGGATCGGCTGCTCCATGAAGGAGCGGATCTCGTTTTCCGTGCGAATCATCGCGGGCATGGCGCATCCCGCGTGACCGGAGTTCATCGAGAGGATGTGGCGGACCTTCATTTTGAGGAGGTTTTCCTGCGGGTTTTCGGGTACGTCCTCGGGGAAAAGATCGACGAGGCGCTCATCGAGCGAGAGCCTGCCCTCATCGACGAGGAATCCGACGGCGGTGGAGCAGAAGGACTTCGAGAGGGAATAGATCTCCCGCTTGTCCGTGCAGGAATAGGGCGCGGGCGCGATGCGGAGGACGGGCGTGCCGCGGTGGAGGATCTCGATGGCGTGGATCTCTTCTTTCCACGGCTCGAAGTGCGAGAAAAACGCGTTCACCGCCCGGCGCGAAACCGTCGGCGCGAGGAAAAGATCGGATTTTGTGAGCATGGCATTTTTCCTCAGTCAGAGTGAATTAGCGCTGCGCGCAGTTTGAAGCGCAGTTCAGCCGTTCGTGTAGTTGTCGAAATAGCCCTGCACGAGGACGACGGGCGTGCCCTTGTCGCCGGAGCCGCTCGTGAGGTCGCAGAGAGACCCGATGAGGTCGGTGAGCTGGCGCGGCGTGGTGCCCTGGGACGCCATGTTGCCCTTCAGGTTGCCGTCCTTCTCCCGGATCGATTTGGAGATCGCTTCCTTCAGCGCGTCGCCGGAGAGGTTCTTGAAATCGTTGTCCGCGAGGTATTTCAGCTTCAGTTCGTTCGGCGTGCCGATCAGACCGTCCGTGTGGAACGGGGAGACGACCGGGTCCGCGAGCTCCCAGATCTTGCCCTGCGGATCCTTGAACGCGCCGTCGCCGTAGACCATGACCTCGACATGACGTCCGGTCGCCGCTTCGATCTTTTCCTGGATGGAGGCGACAAGGGGTTCGGCGTTGCGCGGGAAGAGCTTGATCTTCTCCTCGGTGGATTTGTTCGAGCCGAGCAGGCCGTATTTCTCGTTGCAGCCGGAGCCGTTCACCGGGGCGTTCAGGATGTCGTCGAGGGTGCAGACGACCTTCGCGCCGGCATCCCGGAGGATGCGCTTCGTGCGGCGGCGGGTGTGGATGTCGCAGGCGAGCACATGATCCGCGTAGGCGAGGATGGCCGTCGGACGGTTGGCAAAGATGACCTCGCACTCCGCGCCCATCTCCCGGATGAGGTCGCTGTAATAAGCCACGTAATCGACGCCGGTGAAGGGATGGCGGTTCTCGCCGAAGAGCGCGCGGTATTTTTCAAGAGTCAGGACGTCCGTGTAGGGATCGACGCCCGCTTCATCGAGCGCGTCGAGGGAGACAAGCTCGTTGCCGACCTCGTCGGAGGGATAGCTCAGCATGAGGACGATCTTCTTGGCCCCTTTCGCGATGCCGCGCAGGCAGATGGCGAAGCGATTGCGGGAGAGGATCGGGAAGATGACGCCGACGGTCTCTCCGCCGAGCTTGGCGCGCACGTCCGCGGCGATGTCGTCGACGGTGGCATAGTTGCCCTGTGCGCGGGCGACGATGGATTCGGTGACGGCGATGACGTCGCGGTCGCGGAGCTCGAAGCCCTCGGATTTGGCGGCGGCAAGGACGCTCTCGGTGACGATGACGGAGAGGTCGTCGCCCTCGCGGATGATGGGGCAGCGGATGCCGCGGGACACCGTGCCGACTCTGCGCTCAGTGTTTTCCATAAACATGTAATTCCTTTCGGAGAAGAATTTTCCGCACCTATTATACACAAATGCGAATGAAAATGCAAGAGGGAAATGGACCGCCGGCGGGATTTGCCGGAGCCTTTTCCTTCGTTTTCCCTACATGACGAGGGTTAAGAGGGGCATGGTCAGGAAGCTGAGGAGCGTGGTGACGAAGAGGCAGTCCGCCGCCAGATCCGGCTCTGTGCCGTGCAGCTCCGACAGGCTCAGGATGACCGACGCGCACGGCACGCCCGACAGGATCAGGACCGACCAGCGCAGGCTGTCCGGCACGCCGAAGAGGCTGACGAGGAAGTACGAGAACAGCGGGAAGAGCAGGAGCTTGCACAGCGCCGTCACATACACGATGGGCTTGTTCCAGATCTCCCGGAATGCCGCGGACGCCAGCCGGATCCCGAGAATAAACATGCACAGCGGCGTTGTCATGCCGCGGAGCAGATCGATCGCCGAGATCAGGGCTGCGGGCAGATAGGCTTTCAGGCCGAAGAGATAGAACGGCAGGGCGAGCACAAAGCCGAACACCGACGGATTGAGGAACGCCGCCTTGAAGGATATGTAGTTCTTGTCCCCGGTCAGGCAGTAGACGCCCACGGTGAAGGCGAGGATGTTCATCGACAGGGAGAACACCGTCGTGTAGCACGCCACCTCCGGATGATCCGGCAGAATCGCGGAGATGATCGGCAGGCCGAAAAAGCCCACGTTCCCCATCACGCTGCTCATCACGAGCAGACGGCTCTTCGGAATCTCAAAGCGCCGCCGTCCGAGGATCAGCCGCACGGTCAGCATGAAGAGGCACTGCGCGGCAAACGTGACGGCGAAGAAGATCCCCATATTGCCGACGTCGGTCCACGAGAACTCCATGTGCATGAACGCTGAGATCTCGAGAAACGGCGTCCCGATGTAAATGAGGATCGCGGAGAGGGTCGGGAGGTGTTCCGGCTTGACCTTGCCCATCTTGCGCAAAATAAAACCGGGGATCAGGTAGAAGAGCGTCACAAGGACGTTCGAGAGCACAATCGAAAACATGTCATCCCTCACGGAAGAATTTCAGCGCGTCTTCGATCCAGTAGGAGAAGCGCATGGCGGGGAAGCGGGCCTCACAGTCCTTCAGGCGGGCATAGAGAGGCGCGCCGTCCCCCGCTCCCTGCCAGAGATCGGCGAAGCAGAAGTCGAAGGCGCGCGCCTCGTCCGATGCGAGGTAGTCAAACGCGTCGGCTTCGACGATCTCGATCTTGTCCCGGTGGGGGAACTGCGGCAGGAGGTGCGTCCGGAAGAGGCGGATCACCTCCGGGGCGCGCTCGACAATCGTGATCCGCCGGACGTTCTCCTTCCGGGAGATCATGAAGGGGTAATACCCGAGTCCGAGGCCGAGCACCAGCACCGCGCCGTCCGCCTCGCCGATCGGGGCCTGCATCGAGAAGATCTCCGACGGGCAGACGCTCATCCACGGGACGCCGCCCTCGCAGATCGTCGGGAAGCGCACGGGCTGGGAGAAGAACCCGAGCTTCGGGACGGTGTATTCCGCCCGGAAATCCGGGATGTCGTACTGGAAGAGCTCGCCGCGCGCATACCGGGATTCGGTCAGCGTGAAGCGTCCGTCCGTGGCTGTCGGGATCTTCACCTCGGCGAGATAGGGGTTTGCGCGGAAGGCCTGCTTGTCGAGGCGGCGGGCATTCCGGTAAAGGAGGGTCTGGGTCAGGGAGGAAGCAAACTTGTCGATCCCGTAGTCCTGGATGAACGAGGTGAGCACGAAAAAGGTCTCGAACTCCCCGTACCGCTCTTCGACGGCGGCGATGTCCTCAGGTGTGTAGAATCCCCGGGCTTCGGCGAGCATGGCGGGGGTGTAGTCGATCCGCGGCGCGCGCTCTGCGATGATCTTCGCGATCCGGGCGCCTTCCGTGAGGACCGCGTTCTGCTTCGGCGTTCGGCTTCGGTTTTGCATGGTGAAATCCTTTGATACGGAAAGAGGGGAGGCTCCGTCCGACGGCACCACCCCTCCGGTTTTTCTTAGAACAGACCCGAGATCCGTCCCGTGTCGTCGACGTCGATTTTCTCGGCGGCGGGGACCTTCGGGAGTCCGGGCATTGTGAGAATGTCGCCGGTGTAGAGCACCACGAAGCCCGCGCCTGCGGAGACCTTCGCTGCCTTGACCGTCACGGTGAATCCCTTCGGCGCGCCGAGCTTGCCCGCGTCGTCGGACAGGGAATACTGCGTCTTCGCCACGCAGATGGGGCAGGAGCCGAAGCCGAGCGCCTCGATCTGCTCGATCTGCTTCTTCGCGGCCGGGAGAATGTTCACGCCGTCGCCGCCGTAGATCTTTGTGGTGAGCGCCTCGATTTTCTCGGTGATCGTCATGTCGTCGGTGTAGGAGAAGGTGAATGCCTCCCGCTTCTCCTCGCAGAGACGGACGACCTCCTCCGCCAGCGCGCGCCCGCCTTCGCCGCCGTCCGCCCACACGGTGGAGAGGACGGTGTTGACGCCGAGCTCGCGGCACTTTTCGATGATGAATGCGATCTCGCGGTCGGTGTCGGTCGGGAAGCGGTTGACGGCGACGACGGCCGGGAGATGATAGATGTTCCGGATGTTCGAGACATGCTTCAAGAGGTTCGGGATACCGTGCTCGAGGGCGCCGAGGTCCTCGTCGGCGAGATCGGCCTTCGCTTTGCCGCCGTGCATCTTGAGCGCGCGGACGGTCGCGACGATGACCACCGCGTCCGGAGTCAGTCCTGCCATGCGGCACTTGATGTCGAGGAATTTCTCCGCGCCGAGATCCGCGCCGAATCCCGCCTCGGTGACGGTGTAGTCGCCCATCCGGAGGGCCATCTTCGTCGCCATGACGGAGTTGCAGCCGTGCGCGATGTTCGCGAAGGGACCGCCGTGCACGAACGCCGGGGTGCCTTCGAGGGTCTGGACGAGGTTGGGCTTGAGGGCGTCCTTGAGGAGGGCCGTCATCGCGCCCGCCGCCTTGAGGTCCGCCGCCGTGACCGGCTTGTCGTCATAGGTGTAGCCCACGATGATGCGG
>JAFZPN010000033.1 GCA_017550315.1 Clostridia bacterium | reverse complement strand
TCCGCGTGAACCGTTGCTGCAGGTAAAGCCCGTTGTCCGGCAGAAAAGCACGGGTCAGAAGATCCCTTCTGGTCGGTGTGGAAGCATTCATGGTGGTTCTCTCTTTCTTTTTTCGTTCGGATTGAAAGCGGCCCGGCTTTCTTTCAAACTCTATTATACCAGAAAGGACTGCCGGGCGCAATGGAATGTTTTTTGATTTCGCTCAACCGGGGGTTGATTCGGGTGGGGTCAGCCCTTCTTTTCCGCGCACTCCCGCCGCTGCTCCGCCGAGATATCCGTGAACAGGAGCAGAACGGGCTTTTCCCGGTTCTCCTTCCCGCTCACGCCGTCCCGGTCCGCGAGCAGGGTGTATTCGACCGAGGCGCGGTAGCCGTCCGGGAGATCCTTCGCCTCGTACCGCCGGAAGAAGCCGGTATCTATGGGGAAATACCCCTCTCCGGTCCCGCGGTATGCCGTCAGCTCCCAGACCGATTCGATCCGGTCCGTGCGGTGCATGATCTTCACGGGGCCGATGCCCGGAGCGAACCACGCCTCGATGTGTCCGGCCCATCGCGTGATAATTTCGTTCTTCGCGTCGGCCGTGAAATGGCGGCAGGCTTCAAACCGTCCGGCAGGGGTCTCGACGTCTTCGTCCTCCCCGATCTCCACGGTTGACTGAACGGGGACCGAGAGCCAAAGCATATAGTCGAGGTCCGCCCTGAATCCGGGGACCCATTCGTCCCGCCAGAGCCCGTCCCCGGCGGCTTCGAGCATTCCCCAGAGATCCCCGCCGTTCACCGCCTCCTGGACGGCTGAGACCTCCTTTTCCTCCGCCAGCCGCGGACGACCGAAGAGGATCCGGTGCTCCCGCTCGAGGGAGATCCCATCCTCCCGGATACCGAGCCGGAGCACGCCGTCTTCCCTCGGGGGAATGGGCCGGACATCGAAGAAATCGTTCCGTCCTATCGTCTCCGTGTTCGGATTCACGTCGGGAGAGCGGGCGAGAATGCGGCGCATGACCCGGTTCGAGATCTCGGTTTCGAGCTTCTGCCTGGGCGTGACGGCCAGCTCCTCCGCCTTTTTCAGATACGGCTCCACGTCCGCGAGGATCAGTTTTCCACCCTCTCCGCGCTTCTTATACCGGATCTGCGCCGCCAGGAGACTGCCGTACCAGGAGGCCGTGTCCGCTTCCGGGCGGAGAACGGCGGTGAACGCGGCTGTCGCGCTGTTCTTGCCCGCCGAGACGATCTCGAGTCTCGCCGTGCCCCATGTCCCCATGTTCTCGACCGCCCAGTCGTATTCCCAGCGGTTCCCGGCCGCGAAGATCCCCCCGTCCGGCGAAGGGGAAAGGGCGTAGTCCCGCAGAGTCAGGGTGCGCTGATCCGCCAGAGAGAACTGCTTCACGATCCCGACACCGGGGCAGACAGTCGTTGTGACGCGGTAGCCCTTCCAGTCACGCCCCTCGACGTCGTAGGTCCGGCAGTGTTCAAACCGTCCGGCGGGCGTGACGACGGGCTCCTCCTCGTCTCGGATCGTCAGGACGCAGTTTCCCACCGCGTCGTATTCGCCGGGCAGTTCGTTCGGATCGAGCATCACATAGTCGCGGTTCCAGCTGAGCTTTTTCCAGAGAACGGGCGCGATCCCATAACCGTCCGCGTCGGTGATGACACCGGGAGACGCCTCGTAGCCGGGACCCTCCCAGAACACCCATCTGCCGCCGATTTTTCTGTACTTTTCCCCGGAGACCCAGAGCCTGGCGGATTTTCCCCAGTCATACAAGCGGCAGGCCCCCGCATCCGAAAACTTCGCTTCCCCTTCGAGGGCGGCGACGGCGGCGGCATAGTAGGTCTCGTCCGGGGAGAGGAGGGATTTCACCTTTTCAAATTCCGCCCGGGCTTCCTTGTCCTGTCCGAAATCGCGGAAGCTCTTCCCGAGCCAGAAGCGGAGATAAGCCACGGTTTTGGGGAATCCTGCCGCCTCCATCTCCGGGATCAGCACGTCCCGGAGCTTTTCCTGCCGCGGGTGGACGTAGACCTGAGGGTCCTCCCCCTTTTCCGCAAGGGGCGCGGACCTGATCTCGCGCATCATGACGGCCTGCATCACGTCCTCGTTGTGTCCGGCGAGGGCCGCGGCCTTGATTTTGGCATAGATCTCCTCGTTTTCCTCCCCGGGGAGCCACCACGCGCCCCGCAGCCAGACGTCCGCCAGCATGTGCCGCTTCTTCTCCGATTCGGGCAGGCTTTCCACGGCGGCGAGGACGGAGCGGTACTCCTCCTCAAATCCCTCCTTGTCGTGTCTGAGCTGCCAGAGCTTGAGCTCCTCCACCTGCCGCATGACGCGGGAGACGAGGGTTTCGTTTTCGTCGTAGGTCTTTTCCATGATTCCGTATCCTTTCCGAAGCTGTTTTCTCCCCTCGGAAAGCCGCCGCTTCACCGTCCCTTCCGGAACGGCGAGCATTGCGGCGATCTCTTTCACGGAATACCCTTCGAAATAGTGGAGCCGTACCGTTTCCCGCAGTTTTTCCGAGAGCGCGTCCACCGCCTCGTGAAGCTCCCTACCCTCCCCATCGTCGATCAGGCCGGAGAGTTCCGGATCCTCCTCACCCATCGCAAACGCAGAGACATCGAGGGAGATCGCGGGGACGGCGTTCTCGTACCGGGCGAGGAGGTTGCGGGCGGCGTTCTTTGCGACGCTCACGATCCACGGGCGGAACTTCTCCCGGTCGCGGAGGGACGAGAGGCGCATCCATCCCGCGAGAAAAGCGTCCTGCGCGGCGTCCTCGGCGGAATAGGGATTCCGGGTCACAGCGCGGGCGGCGTTCAGGACCGCGGATCCGTGGCGCGTCACCAGTTCTCCGAACGCATCCGTATCGCCGACGAGGGTCATCTCCACAAGTTCGCGGTCGGAGAAATCGGAATAGTTTTTCATGGGGTTCTCCTCTTTCCTTCGGGATTCCGTTTTTGGGGGTCATGATACAGACACGGAAAACGGGGAAAAGGTTCGGTGGGGGAGGAAAAATTCCGGAGTTTTTTCACCCTCCCGACTTTTCTTCTGCTTCCCGCTCCTTATGCACTTTTGCATCCTCTTCCTCCATCCACTTCGCGTGATACTCCGCCTGTTCCCGCCGGTATCGGATGCCGGGGTCACAGGGATCGGGCTGTTCGTCGGGGTCGGCATACCGGAATTCGACGGTGCGCACAAGTCCTCCCCGGACGAAAGCCTTGAATTCGATCCGCTGTCCCTCGAACTCCTCCGTCCCCTCGGCAAAGGTGAAGTCTTCCTTCCCATCCCGGCAGAGCTTCGCGGGATCCGCCCAGAGATGGTAGGACATGACGCCGTATGCGCCTCCGACCGTTGGAGCAGAGAGACGGCTTCCGCGGTCTTCCGCCTGTTTTGCCAGCGTTTCCCGCTCTTCGTCCGAGACGGCGAGGTCCGGGAGCATGTCCCAGAGGCGACTGACGATCTCATACCGGCGGTTGCTTTCCCGCTGTTCCCGATCCGTCGTTTCCCGGATCGCCTCACGCCAGCGGTCGTAATACGAATCCCGAAAATACGGATCGGCGTACAGAAACCGCGTGTCGTTCCAGCAGTACCCGATCTCGTCGAGCAGGACGGCGTCCTCGCGGAACTTCGTGACATAATAGAGCGCGTGACGGATGCGCACCTTGCCGGAGAACGTCCCGAACTCGTTCTTCTCGTAAAGAACGCGCACATGGAATCCGTCGAAGGCTTTGCGAAACGCGGATTCCTGCTCCGGGGAGTTGATCTGCACGAGAGCCCGCCCGAACTGTTCCGCGACGGGTCCGAGCATTTTGTCGGGCTCCCTGTCGTGCCAGTGGGTCATGAAGAAAAGGCAGATCGCGCCTTCGCCCGGATGAATTTCACAGTCCGGCCAGTTGGCTTTGAGAAAGCGTATCTTGTCTCTGTATGGGCGGAGAAGGCGGTTGAACCGGTCGGCATCGCTCCAGCAGTTGATCCCGGTATACATGAATCCGGTGTGCCGCAGAAGCCGCGCCGCGTGAGGGACGAATCCGCCGTCCACATTCACGATCTCCGTCGCGCCGAGGATGTGGCAGAGGGCGAACGCCTTTTCATACCCCGGCAGACGCCCCTCCTCCTCTCCCATGGCAATGCAGAGATCGAGGGCGTCCCGGTCCCCGGCAAGCGCGCGGCTCCGCAGCTGCTCCCGGTAATCCTCAAAGATCGGCGACCATCCCCGCGGATCATGAATTCCGTTGCATTCCCGGTCCTCCTTTGCCAGCCATTTTACCGAGTGCCGGATCATGTCCTCGGTGATCTGACGTCCAAGGGAGAGCTGGACGCGGAATTCCACGTTTTTCAGATACCACGAAACCTTGTCGAAGTCGAAACCGGGGCCGATCTCCTCGGGCCATTCCTCGCGGATGATGCGCTCAACCTGTTCCCGGAACGCGCGGTCCTCCTCTGGCTCCTTTTTGATCCCCAATAGCTCGTCCGACGTACACCCGAGCACCCGACACAGCGGCGCGATGAGGCTCAAGTCTGGCGTCGAGATGTCGCATTCCCATTTGCTCACGGCCTGCGGGCTGACGCCGAGGTAGTCCGCTAAGCGATCCTGCGTCAGGTCGGCTTTCTTGCGCAGTTCCTTGATTTTCTGTCCGATTCCGTTCATACTGTTTCCTCCTGTTCACCGTCTGCTTTGCGTTCCAGCTCCGCGACAAGGGCTTTGAAATCGTCTCTCTCGTGGAGGGGAACGAACCGGGCGTTGTACAAATCAAAGGCAGCGATCTCCCGCATGGTCGAATTGCTGTAAAACATCGGGCGGGGGCAGGTCAAAAGATCGAAGAGCGGGCAGGTGTAGGGGAGCGGTTCTCCCTCCTGACGCAGGACTTCAAAGTCCTCCGAGAGTCTGCCGTATTCCCTGAGCTTTTCCATCGCTTCATCGTACCGCCCGGCGTCGGTCAGAAACCATGCCTGTTTTTGCAGAGAATACCACAGCG
>JAFZPN010000032.1 GCA_017550315.1 Clostridia bacterium | reverse complement strand
AGCACCACGACGGCTTCTGCCTCTGGGACACCCGGGAGACCGATTACAGTATCACGCACACCCCCTACGGCCGGGACGTCCTCGCGATGCTGGCGGAGGCCTGCGCGCGCCGCCATATGAAGCTCTCGCTCTATTACTCCCTCCCGGACTGGCACCACCCCGACGCCTACAATCCCCTCTCCTCCCACCAGTGGAAGGCCAAGAATCCCGGCGGCGGGGACTTTGCGCGCTACCTTGCCTTTGTGAAGGCGCAGGTCCGCGAGCTCCTCACCAACTACGGCGAGATCTATACCTTCTTCTGGGACATCCCCCCGCACATCGACGATCCCTCCGTCAACGACCTCGTCCGGTCCCTGCAGCCGGGCATCCTCATCAACGACCGCGGCTTTGACCGGGGCGATTTCGCGACCCCCGAACGCACCGTCCCGGACGGCGACCGCTTTCCCGCCATGACCGAGGCCTGTCAGTCCGTCGGCGCGGAGAGCTGGGGCTGGCGGACCGACGAGGACTATTTCTCCGCCCGGCACCTCATGTCCTCGATCGACAAAATCATGGCGATGGGCGGGAGCTATCTCTTGAACGTCGGGCCGGACGCCCTCGGTGAAATCCCCGCAAAATCGCGGGCCCTCGTCGCGCGGATAGGGCGGTGGTACCGGCAGGTCTCCGGCGGCCTCGAAGGCGCGGGCGTCCCCCGGCGGACATATCACCTCCGCGGAGAAGAGCCGTATATCGCGGCCGAGCGGGACGGCGTGACCTATTTCCACTTCTGGCAGGGCCTCTGCCGCACGGCCGTCACCTTCCTCGACGACGATCTCCCGGCCCCGCGCCGCGCCGTCCTCTGCAATACCGGCGAAGAACTCCGGCTGCGGTATGCCACCCTCCCGACCCTTCTCGACGAGGATCACGTCGCCCGCCGGAAAACCTGGTCGATCGCCGACATCCCCGTCGACGCGATCCCGGACGAGCCCCCCGTCATCGCCGTGGAATGGTCCGCGGACACACACGAGGTTTTGCCATGAAACGTACGATTTGTTTCTTCCTCTTCTTTCTTTTCCTCTTCGCCGTCGCGCTCACGGCCGGATGCCGCAAAAACGGCAAGCCCATCGAAGCCGATCCCTCCCTGCAGCCCGTCCTGCCCGCCGCCGAGCCTGAACCCGAGACGGAAGCCCCCGCGGCTCTGCCCGAGGACGGCGAGATCCTGCCCCTCTTTTCGGTCGAGGGCGGCTTCTATACCACGACGAAGACCTTGAAGATCTCCCTCCCGGACGGCATGCCGCGCGGCACGAAGATCACCTATACCACCGACTGCTCCGAGCCGACGAAAAACGCGAAAGTCTTCCTCGACACGATCGAGGTCGCCAAGTCCTCCGCCGTCTGCTCGGTCATCCGCGCCGCCGTCTTTGACATCGACGGGAACCAGATCAGCCCCGTGGTGACCCAGACGTATCTCCGCGCGGATGCGGACCGGTTCGGCGAGGATCTCCTCGTCTTCTCCCTCGTGACGGAGAAGAAGAACCTCACCGGCACGACCGGCATCCTCGATCATCCGCGGGGAACGGGCAAGACCTGGGAGCGGCCCTGCCACGTCGAGATCTTCACCCCCTCCGGCGAGCGCATCGTCTCGCAGGACGCCGGCATCCGCATCTTCGGCGGCTCTTCCCGCGCGCTCCCGCAGAAGTCCTTCCGCCTGATCGCACGCCGGGACGACTACTTCGACGCGGAGAAATACGACGGCCGGGGCAGCTTCGCCTACCCGTTCTTCGTGGGCCGCACGGTCCTCTCCGGCGAGAGCGCAGGCGAGGAGATCCTGAAATACGACCGGCTCGTATTGCGCAACGGCGGCAACGATTCGATCCAGGCGACCGCCGCCGATCCCCGCGCGATGACGTTGACCCGCGACGCCGCCGCCAACGCGTTTTTCGCCGCGCATTCCGACAAGATCGCCTGCCAGACCTCCCGCTTCGCCGTCGTCTACCTCAACGGGGAATACTACGGGATCCTCGATATGAAGGAAGACATCAACGACGACTACCTGCGGAACCTGTACGGCCTCGACAAGGAATTCGTCACCGTGATCAAGTCCGAGCTCGACACGACCCGGCACTGCGGCAAGCACACCGACGGCGGGAGCTGCCGCTTTGACGACGTGTGGTTCTACTACGCCGTCGACGAAGGGGAGGACAGCGAGCTCGACGCCTACGAGGCGATGTGCCGCGACGCCCTCGATGCCCTCGGCGGGAGCAAAGCCGACCTCGACGCGGCCTACGAGCGGCTTTCCGAAAAACTCGACACGGACAGCTTCCTCGAATACACGGCCCTCTGCCTGTACGTCTGCAACACCGACTGGCCGCACAACAACATCCGCGTCTGGCGGTACACCGGGGATGCCGAAGAGGGGAATCCCTACACGGACGGGCGGTGGCGCTATTCCACCCGGGACCTCGACTTCTCCTTCGGGCGGTACGAATGCCTCGTCCTGCCGGAGATCTACACCCAGGCGGACACGGACAATATTTCCTTCACGCTCGGGAATTACAAGAACGGCGCGTACGCGTACGACGGGAACTACCCGGATTCGCTGCACCTGCAGGGCCTGCTCGCGCTCTGCCTGCACAACGACGACTTCCGCGCGCGCTTCCTCGCCTACTGCGAAACGCTCTGCACCGACGAGAGCGCCGAAGAACTCAAAGCGATCATGACCTCGTATGCCGCACAGATCGAAGGGGAGATCGCCCGCCATCTCGAGCGCTGGCGTGGCACGATCGACGGCGGCTACACGCCCGAAGTCTGGCAGAAGAACGTCGACGACATGCTCCGCTGGGCCGAAGACCGCCCCGCGTATTTCCGAGAGTACCTCTCCTTCGTGGAAGAATATTTCGGATAAGCGGGGAAGCCCCCGCCGGCAAAAGACGAACTCGCTGGCGCAAGTTCGTTCACCAATATAGAGGGGGCTGTTGCAAAACATACCTGATGCTGGTTGACTTCCCTATCCAGCTACAGCTTGTCATTGCGAGGAGCGATCCTCAAGGATCGCGACGTGGCAATCCGTACCCCTTTACGAAATCACAGTATAAAGAAAAGGAAAACGAGTGAATTTGCTTCGCAGTGAAATTCCGCGGCACGGCGTGCCGATCGGAGTGAATTTCGCCGGATGGATCCGGCGAGTGAATTTGCCTCTGCGAGGCAGTTTTGCCCCATCATTCTTAATTCTTCATTCTTAATTCGTAATTCTCGAAAGGACCTCTCCCATGACCATCTACATCGAAACCGATCTCGAAGGCATCTCCGGGGTTTCCACCCTGGATCAAGTGGCCTCCGGCAGCCGCCATGCCTGCGAGCGCCTCATGGCCGACACCAACGCCGCAATCGCGGGAGCGTTTGACGGCGGCGCGGACCGCGTGCAGGTCCTCGACGGACACGGCGGCGGACACAATTTCCTCGACGGGTGGCTCGATCCCCGCGCCGAGATCGCCCCGATCGACGCGATCCGCACGTGCGATGCCTGCTTCTGTGTCGGCGCGCACGCCATGGCCGGGACGCAGAACGCCTTCCTCGACCACACCCAGAGCTCGGTCGCGTGGCACGACTACCGCATCAACGGCCGGCGATACGGCGAGACCGGGCAGCTCGCGGTCTTTGCGGGCGCGTGGGACGTCCCCTTCGTCATGGCGTCGGGCGATTTCGCGGCCTGCGCGGAGGTGCGCACGCTTTTCGGGAACATCGAGACCGCGGTCGTCAAGACGGCGATCGGGCGGAACCGGGCCGACTGCCTGCCGGATGACGAGGCCGAGCGCCTGATCCGCCATGCCGCCGCCCGCGCGGTAAAGCTCGCCGACTCCGTCCGGCCCTTTCACGTGACCTTCCCGATGGAGATCGCGGTGGAATTCAACCGCACGGACTACGCCGACGACGCAATGGCCCGCCGCCCCGATGCAGAGCGCATCGGCCCCCGCACCGTCAGACGGATCATCCGCGAGATCCGGGGATATGACGATTTGATGATCTGAGTGAGAGACCGGTTGGCCTGAGTGAAAAGAGAAAAGAGAAGAGTGAATAGTTGTGGTAGAAATCCGTAAACGGATTTCAGAAGAATCAAACGGTCGTTGGGCTGTACATCCTATACAGCTTCACGACCGCAATTTATTCGGAAACCGAAGGTTTCCTTCCTCAACTATTCACTTTTCATACTAATCCCAGGCTAAAACATCCAAAATGTTTTAGCCTGAGCCGGAAACGCTGAATGCGTTTCCGGACAATCTAAATCGCAGATTTAGATTGGGATTTGTATCACTCTTCACTCTTCTCTTACTCGAACCTTTCCTCCGCGCCGAACACGCGGCACACGGCGGAATACCGCCCGAACACCGTCAGCTTGTCCCCCGGCAGGAACACCGTGTCCGCGCCCGCTGCCTCCGCCTTCTGCCCGCCGCGCTCCACCAGCATCACGAGGATGTTCTCCTCCTGCCGCAGGCCCGTGTCCCGGAGCGGGATCCCGGCGAGCGCGTCCGGCACGCGGTTCAGGGACACGAGCGCAATGGAGTCCGCGCCGATGTAGTCGATGAGCAGGACCGTATTCTCCGATCCCCGCCGCAGGAGGCGCCCGAGGATCTTCCCGATCCCGCGGTCAAACCACGCCCTTACCGGACGGATCCGCCCCAGCGCGACTACCGCGAGGA
Source organism: Clostridia bacterium (assembly GCA_017550315.1). Taxonomy (GTDB): domain Bacteria; phylum Bacillota; class Clostridia; order Oscillospirales; family CAG-272; genus UMGS1696. The sequence continues at coordinate 7,842 of JAFZPN010000032.1, read as the reverse complement.
TCGCCGCCAGCGGGATCAGCACCGCCCCGAAGGTGTGCTCCGCCTGCACCAGCTTCAGGGAAAGAAAGACGTTCACGAACGCCGATACGATGGTGATGTTGAAGACGTAGCCGAAGAGCATGGTGATCCGGGCCAGCCGCCGCCGGGACCGGGAGGAGAGGATCATCTCGCTCTCGCGCGTCGTGAAGCCGCATCCCGTGAGCAGCGACACGACCTGGAACCGCGCCCGCTCGTCCGGGAGCCCGGTAAAGCGGAACAGCATGGTGAAAAGCTCCGAAATGATCGAATAGACGAGGATCATCAGGGCAAACAGCGTGCAGGCGATATAAATACTCATGGTCTCCCTCCGCGGATGAATGGACTCTGGTTTTATTATAGCAGATCGCCTGCCGGGATGCAAGAGGGGAAGAGGAGGGAAGAGCGAAGAGTGAAAAGTGAATAGTTGAGGTAGGAAACCTCCGGTTTCCAATATTTAACGGCCGTGAAGCTGTATATGCCATACAGCCGCACGGCCGTTTGCTCCTTTTTGAAATCCGCCCCGCGGATTTCTTCCTCACTTATTCTCTATTCCCTCTTCGTTATTCTCTCTTTTTCTTCCTCCTCGCAATCGCGAACGCGGACATGACGATGGCCATGTAGGCGGCGAGGACGGCCAGGCAGGGAAGGAGGTATAAGAACGGATACGGGATCCATTCATGGAAGATATTCAAAACGGGGTTCCCCTCCGTCTCCATTGCGAAGAAGTAGTTCGCGTGCGGGCAGAGCCCCGTCCGGCGCAGAACCAGATCGATGAGGAAGACGCAGAACGTGATCCCGAAGATCGCGGCGAGCGTCGCCGGAAGATCGCGGAACTGTGGCCGGAAGAAGCCGAAGGTCACCAGCGCCAGCGCTTCGATCAGCACCATGAAATGCGTGCCGTAATACCCGAGCATCCGCGGCAGGAAGAGCGAATAGCCCGCAAAGCCCGCCGTCGGCATCGTCAGCGCCATCAGCGCGCACATCGGCCCGACGAAGAAGCAGAAGCCCATGAGGGGCCGCTTTCCCGAGAGCACGGCGACGGGGATCAGGAGCATGTTCACGTTGCACAGGTGCAGCGGCAGCTCGGCCCACCAGTTGAAGCCGTCCATGTCCGCGATCAGGCGGTCATATTCCGCGTCGAGGGACAGGGCGTATTTATATAGGAAGAATCCGATGAGCGCCACGAGGCACGCGCTGACGAGCACGATCTTCTTTGTCCGGATACTCTTCCCCCGGAGCAGAAGGCTCGCGGCGGCTAAAAGCAGAAGAAACGCCGCCAATACGGCAAAGAAAACGGCATTGAACGGTCGGACGATCCAGTCCATGGGGTCACCTCCGAAGATGCGAAAAGAATCAGGCCCTCTCCCGGAACACGCGCTCCGGTCGGACGGCCCGCGCGAGGAGCAGGCAGAGCTCCGCGGTCAGCACCGCCGTCGGGATATCTGCGAGCACATGCTGCCGCACGAAGAGCACGCTCAGGCAGACGAGGAGAAAAAAGACGAAAAAGAGGACCTTCTCCCCGCGTCCAATCGCCCGGCAGCCGACCGTGCCCCGCCAGCAGAAATAGCTCGCGAGCACGTGAATGGACGGGAGAAGATTCGCGGGCGCATCGACGCGGTAGAGAAAGCGCGTGAGCGCAGCAAAGAACCCGTCCCCGACGACCTCGGGCCGCGTCATGGTGCAGGGGAAGAGCACGAAGCAGACCCCGCAGCAGATCAGCGCGATCCCGTATGCGAACGCGACCCGGATGCCCCGCACCCGCTCCGCCGTCAGGATGCGCCAGAATCCCGCGGCCCACGTAATATAGGCGAGGAAATAGACGGCGACCCAGGCGGGGATGAGCGGGATCGCCCGGTCCCACGCGGTGCTCAGGTCGTGCGGCGCGGGGGAGGGGAGGAGCCGGGTGCCGTAATAGACGAGCAGCTGCAGCCCGAAGACCCACGCGAAACAGACGGGGAGATGCCGCGGGATGCGCGGTTTCTTCGCATTCTTCTCAGGCAAAGCCGGATCAACCCCTTTCGGCAAGGATCCCGGGCGAGGCGCACGCCGCTCCCGCGCGGTGAAAGTACGTATAGTATACCATATTTCCCGCCTCCGCGCAAGAGGGTTTTGTTTATTTAATGACGTATTTATCTTGCGCGGGTGAAAATGAAGAAGGAAGAAGGAAGATTTGAGGAGAAAAGCTGCGCGCAGACGCTTGCGGGCGGGGATGCCCCCGCGGGCATGAAAGGAAATAGCTGCCGCGCAGCGCTTTTCACTCGTACCCTTTGTGTGCCGTGGAAATTTTACCGGGGAAACGGATTGCCACGTCGAAGAGTTTCCGCTTGCGGAAATTCACTCCTCAGCAATGACACCTGTTTATGCAATGGATACCCGATTTCTGCGGTGTAATCGTTTGTGATACAGGCGACACCGCCGCGGAATCCTTCCTGCAATGCATAATATTGTGTCATTGCGAGGAAGGCGTCCTAAGACGCCTGACGTGGCAATCCGTACCTCCTTATCGGCGGGCTTGGACTTTTCTATTCTCTGCGCGCTGACGCTTGCGCTTCCCCCCGTATTCGCAATTTCCTCTTGCGTTTCGGCAAATCTTATGCTATACTATCGGTAACACCGAACATCCCTCCCAAGGAGCGATAAAACATGAAGAGATTCCTTTCCCTCGTCCTCATCCTTGCCCTCCTCCTTCCCGCCTTCTCCGGCTGTGCCGCCGATCAGGAAGAGGAAGCCGCGCACCCGACCGCCGAACCCGTCGCCGGGGAAGTAAACCTCACCGAAGAAGAGACCGAAGAGATCGATCCCTTCGAGGGCTTCGACTACGACGGCCGCACCTTTATGATCCACACCTCCGCCAACTCCGCGACGGTCGGCGTGCAGTCCTCGAACTACCTGATCCAGGGCCCCGAGGAGGTCACCGGCGACGTGGCCCCCGACGCCGCTCTCCAGCGCAACAACGACGTCATGCGCCGCCTCAACATCGACCTCGGCTACGAGCAGGTGAACTATTCCTATGACCAGGTCGCCTCGAACATCCGCACCCTCCTGCAGTCCGGCGACGCCACCTACCAGCTCATCATCAACGACATCTACGGCCTCGCCCCGATCACGCCCGAGGGCCTCTTCCACAACGCCTACGACGGCGAAAACTTCGACTTTGACCAGCCGTGGTGGTACGAGGACTTCATGGAGGACATCTCCATCAAGACGAGCATGCGCTTCATGCTGGCGGGCGACTACTTCATCGACCTGATGCGCTGCACGCACTGCATCATCATGAACAAGAACCTCTACACCGACCTCTACGGCGATCCGGACGACGTCTACTCCTCCGTCCTCGAGCACACCTGGACCTTCGATAAATTCCGGGAGCTGATCGAGGGCGCGTACAAGGACCTGAACGGCAACGGCGTGAAGGACAAGAACGACCAGTACGGGCACATCGCGTTCCAGTTCTGGGGACCCATGATCCCGTGGCTGATCTCCGGCGACCCGGGCTTCATCGACCGCGACGAGAACGGCTTCCCGATCATCGCGCTGAACAACGAGCGCTCCTATCTCCTGACCGAAAAGCTCAACGCCATCTTGAACAACGACGCGACGGCGATCAACGTCCTCGGCGGGAGCGAGCAGGGGACGATCGACGTCTTCACCGAGGGCCGCAGCCTGTTCATCGGCTATCAGCGGCTCGGCTCGCTCGAATCGGACAGCCTGCGCACGACCGAGACGGATCTGGCGATCCTGCCGTACCCGATGCTCGACGAGATGCAGGAGGACTACGTGACCTCCACGCACGACACGGCGGAGCTCGGCTTCATCCCGATCGCGACCCCGGCGGGGGATCTGCCCTTCGTGTCCGCGGTGATCGAGGTGCTCTGCCGCGAGACGTACAAGCAGGTGCTGCCGGCGTACTATGAATCCTCCCTGAAGGTCAAGTACACGCGCGACAACACGGCGGCGCAGATGATCGACATCATCCACGACCACTACGGGAACGGCTTCGCGCTCGCGTGGTCGAACGGTCTGTCGGGGATCCTTCTGAACGCGACGTTCTGCGCCTGCATCGAGAACAACTCGACGGACTTCGCGTCGAAGTACAAGAGCCTCGGCAAGGTCGCGGACAAGCAGCTCTCGAAGATCATCGAAAAGATCGTCAAGCTGGAAGAAGAGCGCGGGAACTGAGATTCTCCGCGGCGTCTGAACATCCGCACGAAACAAGCCCTCCGGGGCTTTTTCGTTTTTCGCGTGAAGGATGCCTTGCCGCGCAGACAATAGCGTATTACAAGAACGTTTGAAAGGAAAACGAGTGAATTTGCTTCGCAGTGAATTTCCCCCGGCACGAGCGCCGAGGAGCGTGAAGTTCACCGGATGAATCCGGCGAGTGAAAATGCCGCTGCGCGGCAGTTATAACTGCATAGGCGAATGTTAATTTTTTTCTTCCTCTTGCTTTTCGTGAGAATTTGTATTATAATGATATTAGAATATTTCGTTCTGACATAATCTGAAAGGAATTTACTCTTATGGCTGCGAAAAGCTCCGCGAAAAAGTCCTCCGCGGCGGATACCCCCGACCGCTCCCCCGAAGAAAAAAAGAAAGCCCTCGAGACCGCCATCAGCCAGCTCGAAAAGAGCTTCGGTAAGGGAACCATCATCAAAATGGGCGAGAGCCCCAAGATGAACGTCTCCGTCGTCTCCACCGGCTCCATTGCCCTCGATATCGCCCTCGGCGTCGGCGGTCTCCCGAGAGGCCGCATCGTCGAAGTCTACGGCCCCGAATCCTCCGGTAAGACCACCTTGACCCTCCACGCCATCGCCGAAGTCCAGAAGACCGGCGGCACCGCGGCCTTCATCGACGCCGAGCACGCGCTCGATCCCGTCTACGCGAAAAACCTCGGCGTGGATATCGACAACCTCCTCGTCTCCCAGCCGGATTCCGGCGAACAGGCCCTCGAGATCGTGGACGCCCTCGTCCGCTCCGGCGCGATCGACATCATCGTCATCGACTCCGTCGCCGCGCTCGTGCCGCAGGCGGAAATCGACGGCGAAATGGGCGCGTCCCACGTCGGCCTCCAGGCCCGCCTCATGTCGCAGGCGCTGCGCAAGCTCTCCGGCACGATCTCCAAGACCAACTGCATCGTGATCTTCATCAACCAGCTGCGCGAAAAGGTCGGCGTCATGTACGGCAACCCCGAGACGACGACGGGCGGCCGCGCCTTGAAATTCTACGCCTCCGTGCGCATCGAGATCCGCAAGGGCGAATCGCTCAAGAACGGCGCGGACGTGTACGGCAACCGCACGAAGTGCAAGGTCGTGAAGAACAAGGTCGCGCCGCCGTTCAAGACCGCGGAGTTCGACATCCTTTACGGCACGGGCATCTCGAAGGCGTCGGAGCTGATCGAAATGGGCGCGGAGCTCGGGATCATCGAAAAGAGCGGCGCGTGGTTCTACTACGACGGGCAGCGTCTGGCGCAGGGCCGCGACAACGCCCGGATCGCGATGGAGAACGATCCCGCCCTCGCCGCGGAGATCGAGAAGAAGATCAAGGACCGCGCGACGGCGAAGGATATGGATCTCGAGGACATGGAAGGCGTCGAGGACGACGATGCCCTGGATCCTCTCGACGGCCTCGGCCTCGAAGGCGAGGATCCGCTCGATATCCGGATGCTCGAGCTCGGGGAGAATGAGGAGTAATCTTCTCGATATCCCCCTTCCGTCACGCGGATTTGCAGGCAAATCGCGTGACACCTCCCCCGAGGGGGAGGCAAACAACGTGCAGCGCATCTTCGCTTGTGCAGAAAGCCTGTCCCGACACCTCATCCGCCCTGACGGGGGCACCCGAGTTCATCTGATGAACTCGTCGACTTTGTTTCACAAAGTCGGCTTCTCACTCAAGGAGAAGGCAAACAATGTGCAGCCCGCTCCGCACGCTGTCATTCTTCATTCTGAATTCTTAATTAGTAATTAACGCCGATGTTTGTTCGCTCCGTCCACTATCACGACTGGCGGAACCTCGCCGAGGCGTCCGCTGACTTTTCCCCCGGCATCAACGTCCTCTGGGGCATGAATGCGCAGGGGAAGTCCAACATCCTCGAGGGCATTTATTTCTTCGCCCGCGGACGTTCCTTCCGGGGTGCGCGCGAGCGGGAGCTCGTCCGGTTCGGATCCGATTTCGCCCGCGCCGACCTCGCCTTCCGCCGCGACACCTTTTCGGAGGACACCGCGCTCGACGCCGTCCTCCCCCTCTCGGGCAAAAAACGCCTCGCGAAGAACGGCGCGCCGCTCTCCTCCATTGCCGAGATGCTCGGCCTCTTCCGCGCGGTCCTCTTCACGCCGCAGAACCTCTCGATCGTGACGGGCGGACCGCTGGAACGCCGCGCCTTTCTCGATATCGCCCTCTCGCAGATTTCCGGCGATTATCTCGCCTGCTTGCGGCGGTATGTCCGCCTCCTCGCCGAGCGCAACGCCCTCCTCCGCCGCGCCGCGGATGGGGTGGAGGTCTCGGAGGAGGAGTGGACGGTCTACGCCGAGGGCATGGCGGAATACGGCGCGCGGATCGCGGGATACCGGCGGGAATACGTGTCCCTGCTCGCCTCCGCGGTTGAGAGATATTTCGCCGGGATGACGGGCGGGCGGGAGATCCCCGGACTCCTCTACCGGTCCCACGCCCTCCCGGACGGCTTTGTTCTGCCGGATCTGCTCACGAATCCTTCATCTAAAGCAGACAGCGGACCGCTATACCAAAAGCTCACGGAAAACCGGGAGCGCGAGATTGCGGCGGGCTCGACCCTCTGGGGGGTGCACAAGGACGACGTGATCCTCACGCTCAACGACGCCGACGCCCGGACCTACGCGTCGCAGGGCCAGCAGCGGAGCCTCGTCCTCTCCATGAAGCTCGGCGAGGCGGATATCGCGAAGCGCATCGGCGGGGAATATCCGGTGATCCTCCTCGACGACGTATTTTCCGAGCTCGACGAAGAGCGCCGGCGGTATATCCTCGACTCGCTGTCGGGCGACGGCGGGGAAGAGGGATCCGTGCGGCAGATCATCGTCACGTCGTGCGAACCGGACGTGATCCCCGGCGCCCGCGCGGAGCGGGTCACGTTCCGGCATGTCACGAACGGGGAAGTATCGGAAAACTGAAGAAAGGAAACAGCCTTTTAATCCCGCGCCCCGCTCGCAAGTGTCCGCGCGCAGCATAAAGAAACGCGCATATCCACCCCGTTTGCATAAACTTCCAGAAAATCGAATCCTGAAAATTCTGAAAATTCTCCATTTGTTCTTGACATCTCACGAAAGGCATGTTATAATGATCCCGTATCAGCCGTGTGAACATTCTTCAGCGGTTTTCTGAACGCGCTCTCCGTCCGGGTAGGGACGTGACCGCGCTCACACCGGAACCGCACGCGCGCTGACTCAAAAATCTTATCAGGAGATGCTATCATGAAGAAAGCAATTGCAATCCTCCTCACCGCTCTCCTCTTCGTCGCCCTCCTTCCCGGTGCCGTTTTCGCGGACCTGAAGATCGAGAAGCCCGAAGAAATGGAGTACCCGACGATGAATCCGCTGGAGAATTCCGGCCAAGGCTTCCCGACCAACAGCGATCCGACTGCTGGTGACGCGGAATCCCCGGAAATGCTCGCGCAGGCTCTGGCCGACGCAGCGGCTTCCATCGGCAAGACCCCTCTGTCCGGCGTTTATTCCTTCGTTGACGCCTCTGCCGGCTACAACGAACAGGAAGGCGGCGCTTCCCTCTGGGACGGCGTTGTCAGAACCAAATGGGCGGGCAACACGATGCCCTTCGTCAACATCGCGCAGCTCGACGGCAAGT
>JAFZPN010000031.1 GCA_017550315.1 Clostridia bacterium | reverse complement strand
GTGAAGGAAGTCTACCGCCGCGACGGTGTAGAGATCGACAGCGGACGCGAGGTCAAGGTCGGCAAGCTCAAGAGCGCGACGAGCAAGCGGGACGTCCCCCTCAACGACACCGCCATCGAAGCGGTCAAGGATCTGCGCAAGGAATTCTACTTCGGAGAAGACACGCCTCTCGTGTGCGATCAAAACGGCGTCTACACCCGCCCGGTCAACTTCCGCAAACGGTATTACAAGATCCTGAAGAACGCCGGGATCGAGCAGAAGGGACTCCACAGCTTTCGTCACACATTTGGCTCTAAGCTTGTAAATGGAATCAAGCAGCCGGACGGATCGCTCCTCTGCCTCTCGCCGAAACAGGTGGCCGACCTGCTCGGACACTCTACGTCGGAGATCACGGAGATGTACTACGTCAAGAGGGACAACACCCGCCTCGTCGGGATCACAGATGGGTTCGCACTGTGAGAATTTGACGAAACCTATTGAAAGAAGGGGAAAAAGGTGGTATAATGACATCAATGAAATCGTAGGAGGAACGAAATGCCATGCCTAAGGAATAACGCATTATTTATGATTATGTCACGGCGCCGTTGATGGACGACGAAAATTCAAGGACTCTCCTTCACGCTCGAACAGGAGAAAACAGGTGTGTAGAACTGTTTGCCCGTGTCTCGAAAAGGCGGTCAATCAATAACCAGAGGTGTTCTCAATGAAAAAGATTCTCGCACATTTACCAATCTATTTTATATATGTTGTTGGCGCATCCTATCTCGGATTACTTGGCTTAGTTATTCTGAATATCCCAATCAAGTTCATAACATCGAATGAAGCGCTTCAGAATATGATATTTAGTGTCTCCTTCCCGAGCTGAAACTCAAAAAAAGACAAGACTTTCGATGAGTTTTATGGTACAATAGGTGCAAGGGAAATGGCATATTCCCCGAAAAAACCTTGCACCGGAGGCGGCGATGTACAAACGGAAACTGAACCAGATTACGATATTCGAGGACCCGGCCATGTTCGGCGGGATCGCGCTGAACCCGGAAAACGACTGGGTGAGGATGGCGAAGCTGATCCCGTGGTGGGCCTTTGAGGAAAAGTATGCTGAGCAGTTCCCCTCCGAAACAGGTCAGCCCGCGGACAGTCTCCGGGTAGCGCTGGGGTCTCAGATCATCAAGGAGAAGTACCACTTTTCGGATGAACTGGTCGTCGCAGAGATCGTCATGAACCCGTATCTGCAGTACTTTCTCGGGTTTCCGGAATACCGGCAGACCGCGCCGTTTGATCCCAGCATGATGACGCGCTTCCGGCAGAGACTGACGCCGGAAATGCTGCAGGAGGTCAACGACGTGATCATCGGTCGCAAGAAGGCGGAGGATGTCGGCAAAGACACGCATGATGACGAGCCGCCCGATGATGACGGAGGTTCCGCGGAAGACAGCTCTGCCGATGAATCCGAAGATGACGGCAAGAACGAAGGAACGCTGATTCTGGACGCGACCTGCGTGCCGCAGAACATCCGATTTCCCACAGATGCGTCCCTGCTGAATGAAGCACGGGAGAATTCCGAGGAGATCATCGACGCATTTCACAAAGCGGGACTGACGGAGGGAAAGAAGCCGCGGACATACCGAAAAAACGCAAAGAAGAAATACAACGGTTTCTCGAAGTCCCGCAAGAAGACGAAGAAGAGCATCAGAACGGTCAAAAAGGAGCAGCTGAACTATCTCCGCCGGAATCTGAAAAGCATCGATATCATCATCCGGAACCATCCCGACGAATGGGAAAAAGCTCTGACAAACTGGCAGCTGGAGCGATTGGAAGTCATCCGTTTGCTGTACGAACAGCAGCGAAAGATGTACGAAACCCATACGAACCGTATAGACAACCGCATCGTCAGTCTGAGTCAGCCGTGGGTGCGGCCGATCGTCCGGGGGAAGCAGAATGCGGAGGTGGAATTCGGCGCAAAGGTGGAACTGAGCGACGTGGACGGATTTCTGCGGATTGAAGACTTCCGCTGGGACGCTTTCAACGAATCCACAACGCTGAAGGATTCCGTCAAAGCGTACCGGAAAGCGTATGGTCACTACCCTGCGCGGGTACTGGCGGATACGATCTTCCGCACACGCGAGAATGTCCGGTATTGCAAATCCCACCACATCCACCTGAACGGTCCGCGTTTAGGAAGACCGCCCAAGGATCCCGCAGTACGAAAAGCAGAGCTTCTTCTTGAATGGCTGGAGTCTGGTGAACGGGGAGACATCGAGCGGCGGATCGGCATCGGAAAACGCACTACATCCCTCGGGTTGATTACTGCGAAGCTCGAGCACACGAGCACACCAGCAAAGTCATGGCTTATACATCCGTCCTGACTCTGAACCTGCAAAAGAGGCTCAGGCTTCTTTTGCGCCTGTTTTTGGCCTTCCTTCGCCCCGCTCGCGCTGCGGGGGCGTTGTGCAGGTGACACTATTTACTATTGTTTTGAGGGGTTTGTATGAAGTTTTATTCAAAATCAATTGCAATCGTTTTTAAGTATTCAAAAAAAGAGGCAACTTTTGTGCTTTTAACAACACTTTTGTTGGGAGCGATTATGCCCATACAAACCATACTTTTGAAAAATATTATCGACTTGGGAATGAGCTATAAATTTACTATGCGATTTGCCCTGGCTTTAGTACTTTATGTTTTTGTTTTTTTAGTAATGCTATTGCAAAATTATATTCAAGATACTTCAAAGATGCTTTTACAAAAGAAACTATCCGAAAACTTTGAATTTGATATTTTGAAACATATTAATAGTTTAGAATATTGGTGTTTTGAAGACCCAAAGACGCATGATGTAATTAATAGATTCTCCAGTCCCGCCTCTATAGTTGCGGACACTTTCTATAGTGTAGTAGGCCTTCCCAAACAATTAATATCTTTGTTTGGTATGGCAATTTTGTTCTATAATGCGTCTACGTCGTTTTTACTATTGGTTGCAGTACTGTTTTGTGTCTCGCTGTTTTTTAATCTTATTGAAATAAAAAAAATACGAAACATTCAATTAGTACAGTCTGCGGCAGAAAGAAAAACAAATTATATTGCTAATTTGTTTACGGATCGAATTGTTGCTAAAGAAACTCGTTTTTTTGACTTAAAAGGGCATTTGTTAAGGCTTTTTCGCACCAATACGCTGGAGATGCTTCATGAACGCAATATTGTTAGAAGGAAAGGCTTTATTGGGGGCGTTTTGTCACAAATATTTAATGTTGGGTTGACTATATTTGGTGTCATTATGCTTCTCGCTTTAGGAACGAAAAGTAAAGTGACCGTTTCAGAAGTGATTTCTCTTTCAAGTACATTGCCTGCGCTCGGGTTAATGGCTTCGTTCGATTTGCCAAATATTATTGTTTCGATTAAGCAAAAAAAATATGTATGGGAAGACTATGATTTGTTAATGGATTTGCCTAAAAAAACCGAAGGGCGCTCCGATGTTATTCCGCACAAGTTAGTTATAAAATTTAACGGCGTGCGGTTTTCCTACCCTGGAACTGACAAGGAAATCCTAAAAGGCGTATCATTTTCAATAGCGTCGGGTGAAAGTGTTGCAATTGTTGGAGAAAATGGATGTGGGAAATCTACGATAATAAAATTAATGTTGGGTCTTTACCCTAATTATACTGGCGGTATTTATGTTGGAGAAACATCGGTAAATGAGTTAAGCGATAGTGTGCGAAAAAACTTATTTTCAGCGTTGTTTCAAGATAGTAAAATATATCAATTAAGCATTAAAGATAATATATTTTTTTCAGATAAAAAAATCGAAAATAATGTTGATTTTAATGAATTGGTACATAATAATGATTTGTTGAGTTTTGTTGATGAATTCCCTGAATCATATGATACAAAAATAGGCGAATTGTACTCGAATGGGATCAACTTATCAGGAGGTCAACTTCAGCGTCTTGCTTTGGCTCGCGTTATAATGTCATCATCCAAATTTGTAATACTAGACGAACCTACAGCATCAATGGATCCTAAAGCAGAGTCAGAATTGTACGAGAAATTATTTCCACTTTTTAAGGATCGGTCGATTATTATTGTTTCACATAGATTGGCAACTGCAAAAATGGCAGATAGAATTTTAGTAATAAAAAATGGAATAATAGCGGAATCGGGATCTCATGAGGAACTTATGAAAAACAATAGTTATTATTATGACATGTTTACGGCGCAATCCGCATGGTATAAAAAGAGGGGGCAGAAAAACGATGAAGAGTAAACATAGTGTAAGAGCTATTTTTGCTTGCTATAAACTGGTTTTTAAAAGTTGCCCACTCTTATCAATATGTGAGATTGTTTCATATTTGGGCTCGGCAATTGTGAGTGGCCTTATGACCTTGGTTTGGAAAAATTTATTTGATTCTATATCTTTGGCACTTGATGATAAATCAATCGCTGCCGCGCTTAATGCAATATTGGTGTTTGGTATATTTCAAGTAATGGAAATAACATTTCGTTTACTAGGGAGAGTATCTACAAGGTTGTTTGGGTATAACGAAAGAGTAATTCTAAATATGAGAAGCAAGTTGTATGACCATGCAGCTTCTATCCCATTAATTAATTTCGAAAAAAAAGAGAATTACGATGCCTTTGAACGAGCAAATTCTGCGATAGGTAACAATGCCGCAACTAAAATGGTTGATTATTTGTATCAAACACCTGCTATGATTATTTCATTAATCATAATGGCAATTTCATTATGGAATATGAGTCCAATTTTAGTTTGCGTCGCAATTATCTCTGTAATACCGGTTTCTTTGTTTCATTTATCCAAGGGATTGAAACGGTTTCAATTGCACCAAAAGCAAGCTGCTGATAGAAGATCAAAAAATTATTTTTGGGCACTGTTTTTGTCTCCTGCATACATAAAAGACATAAGAGTTTTTTATGCACATGATTATTTTATGAATAAGTGGCTTTGTTGCACAAAAAAAGTAAACGATGAAGAAGAAGCATTTCATTTTAATCATCTAAAAAAACAGATCATTCCTGATATATTTAAAGTCATTGGAAGCTGTTTGGGGATTATCTTTTCAGCAATTCTTTTGCTATTAAAAGAAATAACTATAGGTTCATTTGGGGCTGTGATTAATGCTTTTCAGAATTTGCAATCAAGCTATCTTCAGTTAGCTTCAAATTTTCAGCAATTTAGAAAATCTTACCTGTTCTTTTTTGATTATTTAGATTACTTAAACATTCCAGTTGAGAAGTCGGGATCCTATTCACTTGATATGGTAAATGACATACAATTAAAAAATGTTTGGTTTAAGTATCCGAATGCAGACAACTATGCCTTAAAAAACATCTCGTTAAAGATTAAAAAAAATGAGCACATTGCAATTGTTGGAGAAAATGGTTCAGGGAAAACGACTTTGTGTAGGATAATAACAGGTCTATATTTGCCTACTAGTGGACAGGTGAATTATAATAACTATTCTTTGAACGATTATTCACTTTCTTATCGTGACGCAATTTCCGGCGTTTTTCAAGATTATATTAAATATTTAATTGACATACGAAGTAACGTAGGCTTTGGTAGTGTTGATAATATTATGAATGACGACTATATTTACGCTGCTATGAGCAAAGCTAGAACATTGGATCTTTTATATAATATTGATTTGAATACTCAATTAGGACGTGAGTATGGTGGATTAGAATTGTCGGGTGGGCAATGGCAAAGATTGGCTATAGCGAGGGGCTATATGCCACAAAACGCAAAGCTGATTCTGTTTGATGAACCTACTTCGTCAATTGATCCGCTTCAAGAGTCTGAACTTTTTAATCAGTTTATGAAAGAATCTTCTAATCGTGCAGCTATTGTTGTTACTCATAGGATGGGGGCAACAAAATTAGCGGATAGAATAATAGTGCTTGATAAAGGAGAAATTGTTGAATCCGGTACTCATGATGAATTAATGAATCAAAATGGCAAGTATGCAAATATGTACCGTGAACAGGCCAAGTGGTACTTATAAATAGGAGGGAAAATGTTAGTAAAAGATCTCAATTTATTTACAAACGCAAAAATAAATAGTGTCTCCTTCCGGAGCTGAAACTCAAAAAAAGACAAGACTTTCGATGAGTTTTATGGTATAATAAGTGCAAGGGAAATGGCATATTCCCCGAAAAAACCTTGCACCGGAGGCGGAGATGTACAAACGGAAACTGAACCAGATTACGATATTCGAGGACCCGGCCATGTTCGGCGGGATCGCGCTGAACCCGGAAAATGAGTGGGTGAGGATGGCGAAGCTGATCCCGTGGTGGGCCTTTGAGGAAAAGTATGCTGAGCAGTTCCCCTCCGAAACAGGTCAGCCCGCGGACAGTCTCCGGATGGCGTTGGGGTCCCAGATCATCAAGGAACGGTATCACTTTTCTGACGAAAAGGTCGTGGATGAGATCGCCATGAACCCATACCTTCAATACTTCCTCGGTCTTTCGGAATACCGTCAGACCGCGCCGTTTGATCCGAGCATGATGACGCGCTTCCGCCAGAGGCTGACGCCGGAGATGCTGCAGGAGGTCAACGACGTGATCAACGGGCGAAAGAAGGCGGAGGATGTCGGCAAAGACACGCATGACGACGATCCGCCCGATGATGACGGCGGTGCGGAAGAAGAGTCTGCCTTCGATGAATCCGAAGATGACGGCAAGAACGAAGGAACGCTGATTCTGGACGCGACCTGTGTGCCGCAGAACATCCGGTTTCCCACAGATGCGTCCCTGCTGAATGAAGCACGGGAGAATTCCGAGGAGATCATCGACGCGCTGCACGAAGCGGGGCTGACGGACGGGGAGAAGCCGAGAACCTATCGGAAAAACGCCAAGAAGAGATACAACCGTTTCTCGAAGTCCCGCAAGAAGACGAAGAAGACCATCAGAACAGCTAAAAAGGAGCAGTTGAACTATCTCCGCCGGAATCTGAAAAGCATCGATATCATCATCCGGAACCATCCCGACGAATGGGAAAAAGCTCTGACAAACCGGCAGCTGGAGAGATTGGAAGTCATCCGTTTGCTGTACGAACAGCAGCGAAGGATGTACGAAACCCATACGAACCGTATAGACAACCGCATCGTCAGTCTGAGTCAGCCGTGGGTGCGGCCGATCGTCCGCGGAAAACAGAACGCAGAGGTAGAGTTCGGCGCAAAGGTAGAGCTGAGCGATGTAAACGGTTTTCTGCGGATCGAAGATTTCCGATGGGATGCCTTCAACGAATCCACAACGCTGAAGGATTCCGTCAAAGCGTACCGGAAAGCGTACGGGCATTACCCTGCGCGGGTACTGGCGGATACGATCTTCCGCACACGCGAGAATGTCCGGTATTGCAAATCCCACCACATCCATCCGAACGGTCCGCGGTTAGGAAGACCTCCCAAGGATCCCGCGGTACGAAAAGCAGAGCTTCTTCTTGAATGGCTGGAGTCGGGTGAACGGGGAGATATCGAACGGCGGATCGGCGTCGGCAAACGAACTACATTCCTCGGGTTGATTACTGCGAAGCTCGAGCACACCAGCAAAGTCATGGCTTATACATCTATCCTAACTGTGAACCTGCAAAAGAGGCTCAGGCTTCTTTTGCGCCTGCTTTTGGCCTTCCTTCGCCCCGCTCGCGCTGCGGGGAAGTTGTGCAGGTGACACTATTTAGTTTAACAATGGAGTTTGTATCTTGTGTGGCGTTGTTCATCCTCTTCCGTGTATCTGGAAATAAGAACACCCAGAGCAATTCCATCCATCTCGGAGAAGAAATCCCTACGATGATTCTCGCACAGGGGGGCAATATCCTGTTAAATATCATATTTCGATTGAATCTCCCAGGTGCACTTCATATCAAATATTTTATCAACTATTTGAATGGTGAAGTGGTTATAGACTTTTGGGCAACACACAAAGCCGAAGTTTTGCTTTCTTTCCTCACATTCTCCGCAATCGGGTTTGTATTCTGCATTATCGGATATATTTCTGGGGCAAAAACGCGTATTGCTGAGAGAGCGGCATTGACTGGGGGTCATAGTGAAACCTAACAAAAAGCCAAAAGAATAGTCGTTGTGGTAAAGGTTCAATATTATGGGCTGTATTGAAAAGCACGAAAGATTTCGTATTCGATTTCATTTGTGGCCCCCAGAATTTACGGCGATCAAAGATACACTCGGATCAGTAATCGTAAAACGATAATGAACAAAAGGTCTTTTACAACACGCGGTCTCCCACTCAATTTCCATTTTCGCTAATTTGGAGCACTCCCTGCCAGTTTCCCTCCGATCAGAAATCACCCGCCGCCCCCGAAAACCTTCCCCCACAAGTCCCCGCAATACGAACACCCGCAACG
Organism: Clostridia bacterium; assembly: GCA_017550315.1. Taxonomy (GTDB): domain Bacteria; phylum Bacillota; class Clostridia; order Oscillospirales; family CAG-272; genus UMGS1696. Next base: position 18,106 of record JAFZPN010000031.1, on the reverse strand, counting down.
GTTTTACCACCTTCTGCCAAAAACCGCGGAGTGATTCCGGTGTAGTAAGCGCGAAAAAAGCCCGAAAACAGCAAAAAACATCACACTTAGGCACAAAATCTGCGCACAAGGAAAATCCCCCGGAAGCCAATGTCTGAAAGGCTTTCGGGGGATTTCACATCCAGGGGTACTAGGACTCGAACCCAGGACACGCGGTTTTGGAGACCGCTGCTCTACCAACTGAGCTATGCCCCTGTGTGACGAGAGACATTATACCACATCCCTCCTGGAATTGCAATACCTTTTTTCAAAAAAAACAAATTTTTCGTCCGCGCCGATCCGTTCCCGCCGCTCCCGCGTCCGATCCGGGGAAAGCGGATGATTCCCGCGCCGGTTCCCGATAGAATTTACGGGAAAAAATCGCAAAAATCCCTTGACAGACGGGCAATTTTCACTATAATAAGGAGTGGAGAGACCGCGGTTTCTCCGCAAAATGACAGAGATCGATCCTCCGGGCCGCGCATCCCGGGGACGTGCCGCCCGCCGGCTGTCCGGCGGAGAAAAGGAGTACCCAATGAAGAAAAATGCTGCTGTCATCGGATACGGCGGAATGGGCGCCGGCTTCCATGTGAAAAACCTGCTCAAAAGCGACGTCTGCACCCTCGCCGGCGTCTATGACATCGATCCCGCCAAGCAGGCCAAGGCCCGCGCGGACGGCGTGAAGGTCTACGAATCCCGCGAAGCGCTCCTCGCCGATCCCACGATCGATATGGTCACCATCGCGACGCCGAACGACGTGCACGAGGAGATCGCCATCGCCGCCCTCGAAGCAGGGAAGAACGTCATCTCCGAGAAGCCCGTCACGCTGTCCATGGAGAGCCTCGAGCGCATGATCGCCGCGTCGAAGAAAGCAGGGAAGATCTTCTCCGTTCACCAGAACCGCCGCTTCGACGTCGACGCCGTCGCCATGAAGAAGATCCACGATTCCGGCGAGATCGGCGAGGTCATCAACATCGAGAGCCGCATCCACGGCAGCCGCGGCATTCCCTCCGACTGGCGGGGCATCAAACAATACGGCGGCGGCATGCTCTATGACTGGGGCATCCACCTCATCGACCAGGCCTGCATGATCCTCGGGTACGACATCAAAACCATCCAGTGCCGTTTCGACCACATCACGAACAACGAGGTAGACGACGGCTTCCAGCTCAACATCGAATTCGCCTCCGGCCAGCGCGCCTACATCGAAGTCGGCACCTACAACTTCATCCCGATGCCGCGCTTCTACATGCGGGCAAAGCAGGGCTCCGCGATCATCACGGACTGGCGCGTCCCGGCGCACATCGTCAAGTGCAAGGCGTGGCACGAATCCGACGTCATTCCGGTCGTCAACGGCTCCGGCCTGACCAAGACGATGGCCCCGCGCGACTCGATCACGACGGACGAATACGACATCGAGCGCCCCGTGACCGACGTCCACGACTACTACCGCAACTTCGTCCGCGCCATCGACGGCAAGGAAGAGCAGATGGTCACGCACGACCAGATGCGCTGCGTCCTGCGCGTCATCATGAGCGCGTTCGAGTCCGTCGAAAAGGGCGGTGCGGTAATCGAATGGTAAAATACGGCGGAGAGGATCTCTCACACGGGAGTCCTCTCCCGTTTTTCTCTGAAAGGACAGCGAAACATGATCTGTGAAATCCTGTGCGTCGGCACGGAACTTCTGCTCGGCGATATCGTCAATACGGACGGCGCGTTCATCGCGAAGGAGATGGCAGCCCTCGGCTTCTCTTCCTATCACCAGACGACGGTGGGAGACAATCCCGAGCGGCTGCGGGAGGCGGTGAATCTCGCCCTGTCCCGCGCCGACATCGTGATCCTGACGGGCGGCCTCGGCCCCACCTGCGACGACATCACGAAAAACGCCGTCGCCGAAGCCTTCGGAAAGAAAATGTACTTCGACGAGGCGACCCGCGCGGACATCGAGGCGTTCTTTCGCCGCGTCGGCCGTCCGATGACCGAGAACAACCTCTCCCAGTGCTGGGTCCCGGAAGGGGCGACGGTGTTCTATAACAAGTGGGGCACCGCGCCGGGCCTCGGGATCGAAGGGGAGATCGGCGGCGAGACGAAATACGCCGTCCTGCTCCCCGGACCGCCGGCGGAATGCGAGCCGATGTTCGAGGCCTGCGCGAAGCCGTGGCTCGCAAGGCTTTCGGACGACGTGATCTACAGCCTGAACCTGCACCTCTGGGGCATCGGCGAATCGGCGGCGGAATCGATCCTGCGCCCGATGATGGAATCCTCCGAGAATCCGACGGTCGCGCCGTACGCCTGCGAGCACGAGGTCCGCATCCGGGTGACCGCCCGCGCCGGGACCCTCGACGAGGCAAAGGCCCTGTGCCGCGCGAAGGCCGCCGAGATCCGCGAAACCGACGCGGGACAGTACATCTACACGGAGACGGACAATCCGTTCGACGCGAAAAACGCGATCGTCACCGCCCTCATCGGCGAACTCCGGCAGCGCGGCATGACGCTCGCGACGGCGGAGAGCTGCACGGCGGGCATGATCGGATCGCGGATCGGGGACATCCCCGGCGCGTCGGACGTCTTCGTCGGCGGGATCATCTCCTACGCGAACGAAGTGAAGGAACACCTCCTCGGCGTCCCGAAAGCGATTCTCGAGACGGTCGGCGCGGTGTCCGAGGAATGCGCGGCGGCTATGGCGAAAGGCGCGAGACGGCAGACCGGTGCGGACATCGCGGTCTCGGTAACGGGGATCGCGGGTCCCGGCGGCGGCACGCCCGAGAAGCCCGTCGGAACGGTGTGCTTCGGTGTCTCGACCGCGGACGGCACGAAAACCATGACCAGGCATTTCAGCGGCAAAAACGACCGCGCGAAGATCCGTCGCCTCACGACCGCAAACGCCATGATGCTCGCGATCCGTACGCTCAGAGAGGAGTAAACATGGACACGGAAAGCATCACCGTCGAAAAAGTCGAGCGGGACACGCCGCGCGCGGAAGAGCTTCTGCACTTCATCGAGACCAGCTCGTGGGAGGAGGCGAAGGACCATCTCGCGGACATGATCCGGCGCTGGGAATTCGCGGGCGACGAAGCGGTGTTCGCGGCCGTCGCGGGGGACAGGATCGTCGGGATGGCCACCTTCCTCATGACCGATTATTACCCGCTCCCCGATCTTTTCCCGTGGGTATCGAGCATCTACGTCGACGAGGCATACCGCTGCAGGCGCATCAGCGGCACGCTCATCGAGCAGGCGAACGCCTACGCCAAATCGCGCGGCTATGAGAAGACCTACATACCCTCGTCCTTCTTCGGACTCTATGAGAAATACGGCTACCGTTATCTCCGCGATATCGTGAATTACGGCGGCGACACCGATCACTTATTTGTAAAGGAATTGTAAGCGCGAATCCCGGCTTTATACAAACGCCCCGCCGTTCCCTCATGAGAACGGCGGGGTTTTCTTATTGCTTTTGACGCCATGTCTCGGCGAGCGCGGCCAGATGTTCGACGGCGTGAGGATTCCACACGATCTTCTCCTTCAGCCATGTGCAGGGGAATTCCTCGCACAGGCCGCAGAACTGCACGCCGTGCCGCCTCGCGCATCGATGGATGGGACAGCCGCCGGATTCCTTCCATTCCGGGACCTGTCCGTCCGCGTCAATACATCCGGGACACGCTCCCGCGCGGTATTTCGCGCAGCCGTCGCAGCATTCTCCGCAGGCCGTGATCCGCTCGAATTTGATCTCTTCCATGATATAAACTCCTGTGAATCAAGATTTATAAGAATATTCTGTCATGGATATTCTTCATTGTCAAGCGGGTTAGAAAAATTTCTCTTAAAAATCCGGGGTGAAGCGTTTCGTCGCGGAAGACCGCTCCTGCATCCAGCCCGTGAAGCCGAGCCGGGACGCCTCTTCCACAACTTTTTCGTATTCGTAGGTGGTGACTCTGCGCCGGATCGCGCGCCATCGGTCGGGATCCTCCGGCGGGGGCAGAAAATCCGGGGTGTACTGCGCCATGAGGGAGAGCCGCACATCCGATGTCGGGACCGTCTCTACGATTTTATGTAAAACCCGGAGAGAGTCCTCCCGGCATCCCGGCAGCACGAGGTGCCGCACGATCACGCCGCGCCGCATCATCCCGCGCTCATCACAGACGCAGGGACCGGCGATTTCCACCATCCGCGCGAGCGACCGTGCCGCAAAGTCCGGGTAGTCCGGCGCGGCGGAATACCGTCCGGCGAGCGCGGGGGAGGCGTATTTGAAGTCCGTGAGGAAGATATCGACCGTATCGCGGAGGGTCTCTATGATCTCGGGCCGCTCATACCCGCCCGTATTCCAGACGACGGGGACGGTCAGGCCCGCCTCCCGCGCGATCCGCACAGCAAGGATCAGCCGGTCCGCATAGTGCGTCGGGGAGACGAGGTTGATGTTGTACGCGCCGGAGGCCTTGAGGGAGCACATCGCCTCTGCCAGCTTCTCCGGGGAATAGATCTCCCCTTGCGATGATCGGCGGCTGATCTTGCGGTTCTGGCAGTATACGCAGCCGAGGGAGCAGTGCGCAAAGAAGATCGCCCCGGAGCCGTGCGCCTCATCCGCCGGATCGGGACCGGAGATCGGCGGTTCCTCCCAGTGGTGGAGCATGATCTTCGAGACCTCGATCTGAACGCCCGCGCCGCAGAAGCCGACGGTCTTCGCCCGGTCGACGCCGCACATCCGGGGACATAGGAAGCACTCAGTCACCGCGGTTCCCCTTGATGTACTTCGAGATCATCTTGTATTTCAGATCCCAGAGTTCCTGCGACAAGTCAACGTAGTAGTTGTGCGGGTTCTCGAAGCGGAGGACTTCCTTCCACATCGTGTTGATCTCGCGCGCGCAGTGGTCGCGGATCTCCTCGAGCGGCGGGCGGTTGTAGACTTCCTCGCCGGCGCAAAAGATCGGGACGAGGAGCTCGCGGGCGGTGAAATCCGTGAGGAGCTTGCGCTTCCAGGTGTATTCCGGATCGAAGATCTCGAGTGGCGCGGACTGATCGATGTCCTCGTGGTGCATCGTCAAGAGGTCCGCCTCCGCCTTGCCGGATTCGTTCGCGTAGAACCGCCAGACTTTCTTGAAGCCGGGGTTCGTGATCTTCGCGGCGTTCTCGGAGACCTTGATCTTCGGGATGATCTCGCCGCGCTCGTTCTCGCAGGCAGCCAGCTTGTAGACGCAGCCGAAGACCGGATCGGATTTCGCCGTGATGAGCCGCTCGCCGATGCCGAACGCGTCGATGCAGGACTCCTGGTGCAGAAGCTCCGTGATGAGGTACTCGTCGAGGGCGTTGGAGACGACGATCTTGCAGTCCGTCAGCCCCTCGTCGTCGAGCATCCGGCGGGCCTTCTTCGTGATGTACGCAAGGTCGCCGGAGTCGATGCGGATGGAGCACTTCTTCCGTCCCATCGGCCAGAGAACGTCCTTGACCGCCCGGATCGCGTTCGGAAGCCCGGAACCGAAGACGGAATAGGTATCGACGAGGAAGCAGGGATTCTCGGGGTAAAGCTTTGCGTAAGCGGTGAAGGCCTCGTATTCGTTGTCGAACATCTGGACCCAGGAGTGCGCCATTGTGCCGCCTGCCGGAACGCCGTAGAGCCGGTCGGAGAGGGTGCAGGCTGTCCCCGCGCATCCGCCGATGTAGGCCGCGCGCGCACCGAGCACCGCCGCCGATTCGCCGTGAGCGCGCCGCGATCCGAATTCCGAGATCGGACGTCCCTCGGCTGCGCGGACCATGCGGTTGGCCTTCGTCGCCACGAGGGATTCGTGGTTCAAAACGAGCAGGACGTAGGTCTCGATGAGCTGCGCCTCGATGATAGGCGCGCGGACCGTGAGGATCGGCTCGTAGGGGAAGATGACGGATCCCTCCGGCACGCCCCAGATATCGCCGTGGAACCGGAATCCGCGCAGCCAGCGGAGGAATTCTTCGTCGAAGATCTTCTTTCCCCGCAGGAAATCGATATCCTCGTCGGAGAAGTGCAGGTCGCGGATGTAGTCGATGATCTGCTCGAGCCCTGCGGCGATGGCGTAACCGCCTCCGTCCGGAACGCGGCGGTAAAAGACGTCGAAATACGCGATCCGGTCACGCAGCGGGGTGTTGAAATAGCCCCGGCCCATGGTGAGCTCGTAAAAGTCGCACAGCAGCGCGAGGTTGTAGTCGTCGGTTCTCATATTCTACTCCTCAAAAATATTGTCGGATCGGTTCAGCGGGGCAGGGAGGCGGACTTTCCGTCGGCATGTACCGTCACGGCCTCGTCCGTGATGACGGTTCGGACGGCAGAGTTGCCCGGGCAAACGGTTTTCTCCGCGCCGGAGCGATAGGTCACCGTGAAGGTGCCGTCGTCGTTCGCGCAGACGTCCACGGCGTATTCGAGCGAGGCGAAATAGTCCCACCAGCTGTGCGAGTAGCCGTCGTCGTTTCTTCCGTCTGCGTGGGGCATGCACGAGAACCACCAGCGGTGATGCAGGCGGCAGGCGTGCGGCTCGCCGATGCCCTTCGGAATATACACCGAGGGATCGAAGAGCTCGGCCTCTCCGGTGAGGTTCGGGTAGTGATCGTGCCAGTCGCGCCACGTCGATAGGATCGGCGCGGGATTCTTCCAGTCGTAGTCCGCTGTGGAGTTGGGCGAGAAATGCACGTTCCCGCAGGCCGTCACGCCGTCCCAGTTGCGCTTCGCGAGGATGAACTTCTGCCAGAGATTCATCTCCTCGTACGGCATACCGAACCACTCGCCCTCGCGGTAGCCGAAGCAGTCCGTCCCGCCCGTGAAGGTGTGCATCATGACGTTCTCCATCATGTGCCCGAAGCACTCGAAGTTCGCGTCGCGGCGGCTGACGGAGACATTCATGATCGCGGTGAGCGGGCAGTCCGCCTCGATCGGATCGCCGTTGATCCAGTAGGCGTTTCGTCCGAGCATACAGGCCTCGAAGCAGTAGAGCGGATCCTGATTCACGAGCAGGATCATGTCGAACTCATCGTTGTTTCGCCGCTCGACGATCCGGTGCTCTTCGAGCAGGTGCGCGTAGTCGAACGAGAACCCGACGTCCTCGGGGCAGATCTCTTTGGTGAACCAGTCGTTCTGCCACCAGCCGTACCAGCCTTTCTCATAAAGGCGCTCCACGGTCGGCGCGTCGAGGGCGTGCGACGGTCCCGCCTCGAGCCGGAAGAGGATCTTGTGCCGCGGGAATTCGTCGACCCGCTCCCAGGCGGCGGTCTCGCAGGTCACGAGGCCGTGGGAGCTGAAACGAATGTCGTCATAGAGCTCGAGAACGGAATCTTCGATCTTGTCGGTCGTCCCGCACAGATCGGAGAGACGTCTGCCGTCCGGGAGCAGGGGATTGTGTTCGATGATGAGCACGCGGAGCTTGTGATGAAGGGGCATGGAGACGACCTCCTCGTGTTTTTTTCCATTCTATCACAACGGGTCTGAAAAATCAAGATCCCGCCTCAAATCCCCGCCGGTTAAAAAATCTGCATTTTTATGCAAACCACTTGCTTTTTTGAAAAAACAATGTTATAATGGGATCGTAACCAAAGCAGAGGCGCGGTGAGGATGATCGGATGCCGGGAAATGTCCCTTCGGAAAGGACGCGGCATGCGGGGGGCCGATCCGCCGAAAGGGAAGGATCCGGCTTTCCTTGGGGCGTACCGGAATACGGTGCGTACTGTCACGACCGTGGAGCGCTGCTGATACCGGTTTTTCCGAAGGGGGAAGCCCCGGGGAAGACAGACGTCCGGCGTCCATGCGGAGGTCTGTTTTTTGTTTCAAATTCTTCAGAGAATCGAAAGGAATCCGGAAAATGAGACACCGCAAACTCTCCCGCATCATCCCCTTTGTCCTCCTCGCCGTCGTGCTGGCGATGACGCTCGCCGTCACGGTGTTCGCGGAGGACGGCGAGGGCGGCTCGTCGTCGTTTGCCTACGGCACCGCGCTGGCCCTCCTCCCGCCGCTGATCGCGATCGTCCTTGCGCTCATCACGAAGGAGGTCTATTCGTCCCTCTTCGTCGGCATCATCGCGGGCGGCCTTCTCGCGACGAACTTCTCCTTTGCGGGAACGCTTGACACCGTCATCAACGACGGCATCATCACCGCCGTGTCCGACAACGCCGGCATCTTCATCTTCCTCGTCATCCTCGGCGTCCTCGTGGCCCTGCTCAACCGCACGGGCGCGTCGGCGGCGTTCGGCAAGTGGGCGCAGAAGAACATCAAGACCCGCGTCGGCGCGCAGCTCGCCACCTTCCTGCTCGGCGTCCTGATCTTCATCGACGACTACTTCAACTGCCTCACGGTCGGCTCCGTCATGCAGCCGGTCACGGACAGCCACAAGATCTCCCGCGCCAAGCTCGCGTACCTCATCGACGCGACGGCGGCTCCGATCTGCATGATCGCCCCGATATCCTCCTGGGCGGCCGCGGTCTCCTCCTACGCGGACGGCACCGGCTATTCCGGCCTCAGCCTCTTCGTGCGTGCGATCCCCTATAACTTCTATTCGCTCCTCACCCTCGTCTTCATCATCGCCCTCGCCCTGATGAAATTCGACTACGGCCCGATGGCGAAGCACGAAAAGAACGCCATCGAAAAGGGCGACCTCTTCACCTCCGGCACCGAGCACGCCGCGGAGAGCACGGGCAAGGTCGGCTCGAAGGGCAAGGTCTATGACCTCGTTCTCCCGATCATCCTCCTCATCCTCGTCTGCGTCATCGGCCTCATCTACATCGGCGGCTTCTTCGGCACCGACGCGTGGGGCGGCACGGACTTCAAGGGCGACTTCATCGGCGCGTTCTCCAACACCGACGCCGTCATCGGTCTGCCCTGGGGCGGCATCATCACCATTGTGATCGTGATGATCTACCTCGTCGCACGCCGGATCATCAGCTTCAAGGACGCGATGGAATGCATCCCCGAAGGCTTCAAGGCCATGGTCCCCGCGATCATGATCCTCACCTTCGCGGGCTCCCTGAAGAACATGACCTCCGCGCTCGGCTCCTCCGAATTCGTCGAGGGCTTCATGAGCGGCGCGGCGGAAGGGCTCACGGCTCTCCTCCCGGCGGTCATCTTCCTCGTCGCGGTCTTCATCTCCTTCTCCACGGGCACATCCTGGGGCACCTTCGGCATCCTGATCCCGATCGTCACGAGCATCTTCCCGGCATCGTCCGAGCTCATGTACATCGGCATGTCCGCCTGCCTCGCGGGCTCCGTCTGCGGCGACCACTGCTCCCCGATCTCCGATACGACGATCATGTCCTCCGCCGGCGCGCGCTGCGACCACATCAACCACGTCTCGACGCAGCTCCCGTACGCGATCACCGTGGCAGCGGTCTCGTTCGTCTCCTTCCTCATCGCTTCGTTTATCAGCATCCTTCTCCCGAACATCCAGACCTGGTTCATCTCCCTGCCCATCGCCATCCTGCTGACGATCTGCACGCTCCTCGCCATCAAGACGCGCGTGGTAAAGAAGTAAAGCCAAGAGGCATAAAAGTCCCCCGGTTTCCGAAAGGATTCCGGGGGTTTTTTGTCAGTCCGCAAGGGTGACGGTTATGTCGCCGTTGGTCGTCGATACCGTAAAGGGATATTCTCCCGTTTCCGCTGGAACATGAATATCGCCGTGCAGCGACGTCGCCTGACAGTTCATCGGCTTCCAGAGAGACGCCGTGACGTCGCCGTTGACGGTCTCGACCTGTATGTCCTGTCCGTAGATCCGGTCCAGCTCGATGTCGCCGTTCGTGGTCTTCACGTAGAGTTTTGCCATACCGGTAAAAGCGCCGCTCGTATGGATCTTTCCGCTGCCGGAAGTCAGCGATTTGTGCGTGGCGGTGCTCACGTCAATGATGTTGCCGTTGGTTGTCATCCCGAAAACCGCGGCTGTCTGTCCGAGACTGGTGATGGGATCCGAGCCGTGTCCGATCGTAAATATGAGATCCCCGTTGACGCTTTTTGCAACGACAAAGTCGACGGCAATGTGGATGTTCGTGTCCCCGTTGACTGTTTCCGTTCCGATGGTTTCAAAAGAGACGGTCCTCGGTGGCGCTTCGACGTTGAGATCTCCGTTCTTTGTGTCGAGAATCAACTCCGGATAGACTGCGTCGGCGAGCCGCACCTCGATCTTTCCGGGCTTCGGGCTGAAGATGCCGATCTTCTGATACCATTTCCGCTGATCGCTCTCCCGGACGACGAGATGTCCGTCTTCCTCCGTGACGGTGACGGCGAACACGGGATCGGTCTTCGTTACCACAGCCGGTTCTTCCTCATCCGCGGCGTTCGTAACGGTGACGTCTGCGTTGATCGCATGGACCTCAACGCGATCGTAGTGAAGAGCGAGGTTTTGAGTTATGGTGTAGTATTTCAGTTTGTCCTCGGCGCGTTCAGCCAGAACCGTCGGAAAGGTGGCGAACAGGAGCACGCCTCCCGCGATGATAAAGAGAACAGCGAGTAGACAAAGCGCTTTTTTCATAGGTCAGTTCCCCTTTCTGCGAAGCGGAGCGACGGCTCCCTTCGCGATATGGACGCTGAGGCGCGCGAAGGCACGGGTCACGGCGACAGCCGCGAAGAAGAAAAGGATCGAGAGCCCGATGCCGACGAGGGTGAGGCCGAGATACATAAAGCCGTATGTTCCCGCGCCTTCCGCGAACGAAGTGATCCCCGCGATGATGCCGCCGACTGCCGCGGCGACCGACGAGACGAACAGCGTCCAGACGACGATCGGGACGCACCACAGCGCGACGAAGAGGCAGAGCACGAGGGAGAAGTACACGATGAGGAGGGGTGAAGAAAGAATCAGCAGGAAGATCCGGCGTCCGTCCGGCTTTTTCTTCTGCGGGACCGTTTCCGGCTGCGGGATCGGGATATTCGCGAGGATCTCAAGCGCCGCGTCCTCGGGAGAACCTGCCGCCGCGACCGCTTCTTCCTCCGTCATGCCGTCGTCCATGCGGTCGTCGATCATCTCTTCGTAATAGTCCAGCGAGCGGGCGATGTCGATCTCTGACAGAGCGCCGAGACGATGGGCAAGCGCGTTCAGAAAGTCCGCTTTTGTCATGGTGTTTTCTCCTCCCTCACAATAAACGAATAAACGGCAAGCACTTCCTTCCAGTCCTCGCGGAAGGCTTCAAGGCGTTCCCGGCCGGCGGGCAGGATGTGGTAGTACTTGCGCAGCCGTCCGCCGAATTCCTCCGTCCGCACGGTCAGGCATCCCGACGCTTCGAGCCGCCGGAGAATGGGATACAGGGTCGATTCCGAAATCTCCACGTAGGGCTTCATGTCCTTGATGATCTGATATCCCCACGAATCCGCATCCCGGATCGCGGAGAGGACCGCTGCTTCGAGGAGTCCGCGTTTCATCTGAATGTCCATACAATACCTCCTTTCGCAGCATATTATACCACGCATAGTATTGCGTGTCAAGGGGTATGGATAAAAAAGTGATAAAGGAAAAATGAAAAAAGGACCGCCCAGGCGATCCTTTCATTCCTTCTATCTCGTTCCCCACGCGAGGTCTTCTTCGTCGATCGTCGTCCCGCCTTCCTGCAGCGCGTCGAGTTCGAGGAGCATCGCGTCCGCAGCCCGGCGGATGAATTCGTCGGCCAGGGCGGGCGTGAAGACGGTAAACGGCCCGTAGCTCTGCGGGATCCGGAAGTCCCCGCGCATCTCGTCAAGGAATTCCGGCAGCCGAAAGGGAAGCGCCTCTGCGATCGGCTCCTCCTCCCATCCGTCCGGGAGACGCACGTCGTCCGTGAGCCCGTATTCCGCGATGATCTTCGGGTTGAGCATCGCATAGTCCCGGTGGAGCGCGCGGACATATTCCTCCGTCGGCACATAGCCCCGCTCCCCGTACAGCATCTGCCGGTGGATCAAATCCTCCGCGAGGTGGAGGTAGTACCCGAGATAGAGCTCATCCCGGAGCATCCGATCCCCGTAACGCACGCGGAAGGCGGAGAGCGCATAGGTGCGTCGGCCGTCCTGATAATGGACGCGGAAATGCCCTTCGCGCGTGAGGCAGGCGTCCGGCATCACGACCCCGACGTGCAGCCGGGCGGGGTCGCGGAACGGATACGTCTTCTCGAGCAGCGCGGAGACCGCGAGGTGCAGGATCCTGGACGGCATCTCAACCCTCCAGCCAGCGGCGGACCATGGCCAGCTCTTCCCGGCGGCGCGCGAGGGAACGCAGGGTTTTCTGCACCTCCGATTCGCCGACATGGCGCTCCGCATCGTCCGCGATCTCCACACCGGACGCCCGGCGGATGTTGTAGGCGAGCCAGTCGAGCGGATTCTTCGTCGACGCGGCGCAGAGCGCTTCCCAGTCGGCTCCCGCGTCATCCCTGCGTGCCCGGTATGCCGCAAGCAGGCGCTCCCCCATCTCCGGGGAGAGATTGCCGCGTCCGTCATCCGCCCAGGAGAGGAGCACATCGATCAGCTCCGCATCCGGATCGACGGGTCCCGCTGCCTCCCAGTCGATGACCGAGGGCTCGAGGCCGTTCCAAAGGACGTTTTTCGGGTCGAGATCGCGGTGTCCGGCGACGATCTGCCGCGCGGGGATCGTGAGCGCTTCCATGGCCTCCCGCTCCATCGACGCGAGCTCCGGCAGCGCATCCCGCAGTCCGGGCAGCCATACCGCCCCCGCGTCGCGTTCTTCGGCGAGGGCGAGGAGGGCGTCCCAGTCGTTCGCTTCCGGCTTGTCCGACGGGGACTCTTCCGCTGTCAGCGCGCAGACGTGGATCTTCGCAAGCAGGTCCCCGATCACGGCGGCATGGCGCGGCGTGAGCTTCGGCGGGAACAGGGGCTTCGACGAGAGCCATGGATAGAGCATCACATATTCGCTGTCGACCCGCGCGACGGGAGAGCCGTCCGTCTCGATGGCGCAGACCGCGGGGACGACGGCGGAGAGGGCGCGCGCGATCCCCTCCGAGCGGATCATGTTTTGGTAGGCCTCGGGCCGCGCCATGATCGCCGGGTTGAGAACCTTCGCCGCATACGATCCTTCGGCGGTGTCGAGACGGTAGGTGGTGTGCAGGAAACCGCCGAGAACGGGCGTCGGTGCGGAAAGCAGCATCCCGAGGGCGTATTTCTGAACGATGTACTGAAAATGCATGGCGGACTCCTTTCGATCGTTATGCGTTTTCCGCCGCTTCGCAGGAGGAGCGGACGAAGGCCTCGACCATCGGGGGATAGACGAGGGATCCGTCGGGGGAGGCGGCGTAGGTGTAACCGGTGTGGCCGTAGCCCTCCATGAGGGTGAAGGGGACTTTATCCGCGGGCCATCCGAGGTGGAGCATCGTGCGCCGGAGGAGCCGGTTCTGTTCGAGCCGGTTCTCCATGTCGTTGTCCGCGACGATCAGCGCGACGCGGGGCAGCTTTCCGGGATCCGAGACGGGCTTGACGTGCCAGAGAGGAGCGGCTTCGTCGATCCGGATGAGCCGGGTGTCGAGCCCGCGCTCGCGCAGGATGTTGAAGTGCACTGTCGGCTGGCCGCTGTCGCAGAAATATCCGGCGACCGCGCGTTTATCCTGATGGTCGATCCCCCAGACGGCGAGATAGTCCCCGGCGAGGGCGAGCATCATCGAGAGGTAGCCGCCCGCGCTTGATCCGCCGATCACCAGTCCCCGGTGCGGCAGATTGTGCTTGCACCAGGCGGCGCACCGGGCAGCGTCGGCGACGAAATCCGGGAAGCGCGCGGCGGGATACATCCGGTAGTCCGCCGCGGCGACGCTGATCCCGCGGCGGGAGAGCTCCGTAAAGACGGGATCGGAGCCGTTCCCCCGGTCGCCGCCCTCGAGTCCTCCGCCGTGGAAGAAGACGAAGAGCGGGGAGCGGTCGGGGCAGGCGGCGGGATAGAAATCGAGCCTGTGCGCGGGAAGGGGGCCGTAGGAGAGGCCGCGTTCGGTCATGGAAATCACCTCGGTGGGATGCATGCATCGGAATTTTCTTCATTATACCGCTTTGTGTGAAAAAAAGCAAGGGTTCGGACGAATTCATACAAAAAACCTTGACATGCGCGGGGAAAGTTTATATAATATGAATGGCAACTATCGCAAGAAACGGACCGAAAGGAATTTATATATCCATGAAACGTCTCGGCGCGGCGCTCATCGCCGTCCTGCTCCTCTTCTTCACCGCCGTCCCCGCCTTCTCCATCGGGGAGAAGATGAACGTCTATTACGGCACCCCGTGGATCGACGGAGAGATCGACCCGATCTGGAAAAAGGCGGACCGCCAGAAGCTGAGCTGGTGCACCGGCGGAGAGGGCACGCGTCAGCCGAACTCCCTTGCCTATGTCTCCGTTCTCTGGGATGACGAGGCGCTGTACTTCCTCTTTGAACTGATCGACAACGACTTCACCTTCGACGCGGAACCGGGCAGCGAGCTCAACGACTGCGTCTATCTCTATATCGACGAGGCGGAGATCTTCGGGCCCACGTGGACTCCCGGACAGATGCGCGTCGCCCTGACCCCCGCGCTCGGCAAATCCGACTACGCGATGAACGGCGACGGCCCGAAGGACTATGAAATGGCGTTCTCGTTCGACGTCGACGGCCACGCGATCATCGAATTCAAGTACGTCCCGTCGATGATCAAGCTGCGCAGCGCCGGACAGGTCCTCGTCGACTTCCAGTACAACGACGCGAATCCCGACGGCTTCCTCGACTACCGCTGGAACTGGTCCGACGAGCTCGGCGAATGCGACACCGACAGCGCCTCGTGGACGTATGTCACCCTGAAAGCGGGCGGCGGACAGTCCGGAGAGGGATTTGAGACTCTCGAAGCCGCCGCCGCGAGCATCAACCGCACGCCGGTGATGACCTACATGTTCCGCGACGGGACCGAGGGCAATCACCACGAAGGTCCGGACAATCTCTGGGACAACAACGTCGGCACCAAATTCTGCACCTCCGTCTTCCCGATGAAATCCGTCGCCCGCCTGAAATCCGCGACGGTGATCGACGGCATCATCATGGCGACGGCCAACGACAACTCCGCCTATCACGGCCGGAATCCCAACGAATGGAAGATCCAGGGCTCGACGAACGGTTCCGACTGGGTCGACATCCTGACCGGGGACGAGAGCTTTTTCGAAGACGTCGACTTCACCTATTACGCCGTCGCCGTCGACGATACGGAGCCCTATCGCTTCGTCCGCTTCCGCAACGCCAGCTGCGTCTCCGGCTGCTGTCAGATCTCCGAGGTCGTGGTCTGCTCGACGGATCCTGAGATCAAGAAGATCGTCACGGAGACCGTCGTCCACGACGAAGGCGAGAAAGACGCGCTCGTGAATTACGAATCGATGTCCCGCGCCGCGCAGAACGCACCCGATCCCGAACCGGAGAAGACGACCCCGTCCGCCGCACCGGCACAGCAGAACACGGTGAGGAGCTCTAATCCCCTCCCCGGCATCATCGCCGCCGTGATCTTCCTCCTGCTCGCCCTGGCCGCTGCGTGGGTCCTGCCGAAGAAGCTCCAGGAATGAATCCGTTTTCCCTGAAAATCCAATAGAATAAAGTTCAGCGAGGTAACACGACATGAACATGCAAAGAGCCCGCGAAAAAGCGCGCGCGCTCGTCGGGCAGATGACCGTCGAGGAGAAGATCTCCCAGCTCCTCTACG
The DNA here is from genome assembly GCA_017550315.1 of Clostridia bacterium. Classification (GTDB taxonomy): domain Bacteria; phylum Bacillota; class Clostridia; order Oscillospirales; family CAG-272; genus UMGS1696. The sequence continues at coordinate 2,484 of JAFZPN010000031.1, read as the reverse complement.
CGTCCCCCGCGATCGAGCGCCTCGGCATCCGTGAGTACAACTGGTGGAACGAAGCCTCCCACGGTGTCGCGCGTTCCGGGATGGCGACCGTCTTCCCGCACGCCATCGCCCTGGCCTCCACCTTCGACCCCGATCTGATCGGCATGGTCGGCGACGCGGTCTCCACGGAAGGGCGCGCCAAGTACAACAAGAGCGTCGAGTGGGGCGACCGCGACATCTACAAGGGCCTGACCTACTGGACGCCGAACATCAACATCTTCCGGGATCCCCGCTGGGGACGCGGGCAGGAGACGTTCGGCGAGGATCCGTTCCTCACGGCGCAGATGGGGATGCACTATGTCCGCGGCCTGCAGGGGACGGGCGAATTCCTCAAGGCGTCCGCCTGCTCGAAGCATTTTGCCGTACACTCCGGGCCGGAGCCGCTCCGGCATACTTTCGACGCGAACGTCAGCGCGCACGACCTGTGGGAGACCTACCTCCCGGCGTTCGAGTGGACCGTCAAGGCGGGCGTGAGCGGCGTTATGGGCGCGTACAACCGCCTCTATGGCTACCCCTGCTGCGCGATGCCGCTGATCAAGGATGTGCTGCGGGGCAAATGGGGATTTGAGGGCTATTTTGTCTCCGACTGCGGCGCGATCCAGGATATCTGGGCGAACCACCACTTCACCGAAACCATCGAAGGCGCGGCGGCCGCGGCTCTCCGGGCGGGATGCCAGCTCAACTGCGGCGACGCGTACCGCCACCTCGTCGAGGCCTACGAACAGGACCTCATTACCGAGGACGAGATCACCGACGCGGCGGTCGGCCTCTACACGATCCGCGTCCTGCTCGGCGAATTCGAAGAAAAGCGCCCCTATTCCGACATCCCGCTCTCGAAGCTCGACTGTCTGGAGCACCGGGACCTCAACCGCAAGGCGGCGCGCGAAGCCATGGTTTTACTCAAAAACGACGGCTTCCTCCCGCTCGATCCGGAGACGACGGAAACCATCGCCGTCATCGGCCCGAATGCGATGAATCAGGTCGCGCTCGAGGGCAACTACAACGGCATGGCGTCCGAATACGTCACCCCCGTCGAAGGGATGCGCCGCGTGTTCCATAACGCCGAGATCCGCGCCGCGAAGGGCTCGAACATCTGGCTTGAGAAACAGTGCGACTGGGGCGGATTCGCCAACATGCGCTCCGAGGGTGTGGCTTATGCGAAGGAAGCAGACACCGTCGTCCTCGTGCTCGGCCTCGACTGCACCATCGAAGGCGAAGAGAACGGCACGCGCAACGAGTACTTCCGGGACGGCGACAAAGTCACCCTGAAGCTCCCGAAGACGCAGGTCGACCTCGCCGAGGAGATCTGCGACGTGTGCCAAAGCGTCGTCGTGGTCCTCATGGCGGGTTCCGCGATCGACCTCGGGGAAAAGATCACGTCGAAAGCCCGCGCGATCATAGACGCATGGTATCCCGGTGCGCAGGGAGGGCTGGCGATCGCCGAACTCCTCGCCGGTTTATACAGCCCGAGCGGACGCCTCCCCGTCACCTTCTATCACGCGGACGAGGCGCTCCCGGCCTTCACCGACTATGCGATGGAAGGCCGCACGTACCGCTATCTCAAGACCGCGCCGCTGTATCCCTTCGGCTACGGCCTCTCCTACACCTCTTTCTCGTATGCCGACGAGACGCTCGTCTCCGAGGACAGCGAGACCTACCGCGTCTCTGTAAAGGTCAAGAATATCGGAGAGCGCACCGGACAGGAGAAGGTCCAGGTCTATGCGCAGTACGAAGACAGCCGCACCCCGACCCCGAACTTCCAGATCTGCGGCCTCGCCGCCGCGGACCTCGACGCCGGGGAAGAGAAGACTGTCACGATCGACATTCCGAAATACTGGGTCTCCGCCGTTCTCGAAGACGGCACGAGATGCGCGCCCGACGGCGCCGTCGTCCTCTGGATCGGCGGGCATCAGCCGGATGAAAGAAGCGCCGCTCTCACGGGGACCGCATGCAGAAAGCTGGTGATTCGATGAAATACGTAATCGGCATCGATGTCGGCACGTCCGGCACGAAGACCGTCCTGTTCGACGAAAAGGGCGGCGTGATCGCTTCGGCGACGATCGAATATCCCCTGTATCAGCCTCAGAACGGCTGGGCGGAGCAGGATCCCCTCGACTGGTGGAACGCTTCCGCGAAGACGACGAAGACCGTCATTGAAAAGTCCGGCGTCGCTCCCGAAGCGATCGTCGGCGTCGGCATCTCCGGCCAGATGCACGGCCTCGTGATGCTGGACGGGGAGAACAACGTCCTACGCCCGTCGATCATCTGGTGCGACCAGAGAACAGCGGAGGAATGCGAGGACATCGAGCGGCTCATGGGCGGCCGCGACCGTCTCATCGCGATCACCGCCAACCCCGCGCTCACGGGCTTCACCGCCTCGAAGATCATGTGGGTGAAGAAGCACGAGCCGGAGATCTACGCCAAATGCGCGCACATCCTCCTCCC
>JAFZPN010000030.1 GCA_017550315.1 Clostridia bacterium | reverse complement strand
GGAATACCCCGGAATGGCATACAAGTGAATGTGTCCCGACACCAAACGGGTCATAGACACAGCACACGCAAAGGTGGCTGAGCTGGTCTAAGGCGCACGACTGGAAATCGTGTGTTCGGCTAATAACCGACCGTGGGTTCGAATCCCACCCTTTGCGTAAAAAATCCGAGGATCATCCGATCCTCGGATTTTTTGTGTCACGGGATGGGCGAGAAAACGCGTCGAGGTTCCTATCGCTGTATTTTGATTCCGCTGTACATTGGCGGGAACCTCGATGGTCAGCCGTCAGGCTGACCGGGGGTTCAGAATCCCACCCGGACGGGGACCGTTTTCTTTTCCTTGTAATTTTCGCAGGGGAACGGATTGCCACGTCGAAGAGTTTCTGCTTGCGGAAATTCACTCCTCAGCAATGACACAATTTTATGCTTTGAAGGAAGGATTCTGAAGCGCCGCCATTCGTAATTCGCTCATTCATAATTCGTAATTCCCTTGACATCCTCCTTCCCATGTGCTATAATGCTCTCAGAAGAAAATCGAAAGGACCTCGAAAAAGGACATGATGAACAGATAACTTCCGCACACGCTGAACAGGGACGATCCGGTGAAACGAAAAGCAGCCGGACGTTTTGTGGGCGCGCGCGGGGCGGTCTGTCGGCTCCTTTTTCAGCGTCCCGACCTGCCCTCCTGCCCGCCCGGAACAGGAGGTTTTTAATTTTCTATGCTAACTTGTCAGAATCTCACCATCACGCACCGGGGGGACGGCCGCGTCCTCGTGCGCGATTTCAGCTTCACCCCGCGGCGCGGCGAGCATGTGGCCGTCATCGGCGAGGAGGGCAACGGCAAGTCCACGCTGGTGCGCCTCATGCACGATCCCGCCCTCATCGAGGACTACGCCGACTGGGAGGGCATCGTCTCCAAGGGATCGGGCGCGGACCGCTCGGCGACGGCCTATCTCCCGCAGGAGCCCGAACCCGCCCTCGCCCACCTGCCTGTCTGGGAATATCTTGGGACGACCGAAGCCGATGACGTCGGCGCGATGGCGGCCCTCGCCGATTCGCTGTCCATCGATCCGGGCGTCTGCTGGTCCGACAGAGCCATCGGGACCTTCTCGGGCGGCGAGCAGATGAAGATCCGCCTGATGCGCCTCCTCGCCGCCGCACCGGATGTCCTCCTCCTCGACGAGCCGTCGAACGACCTCGACCTCGGCGCCCTCGTGTGGCTCGAGGAGTGGATCGCCGCGCGGCCCGAGACCGTGATCTACATCTCCCACGACGAGGTCCTGCTCGAAAATACGGCGGACTGCGTGATCCATCTCGAACAGGTCATGCGCAAGACCGAGCCGCGGTGGACGGTAAGCCGGACGGGCTACCGGGCATACGCCGAGCAGAGACAATGGATGATCGACCGGGCCGCGGCGCAGGCGAAGAACGACCGGACGGCGTTCGAGAAGAAAATGGAGCGCTACCGGCACATCTACGAGCGCGTACATCACGAGCAGAACGCGATCTCCCGGCAGAATCCGTCGGGCGGGCGGCTCCTCAAAAAGAAAATGCACACGGTCAAGGCGATGGAACACCGCTTCGAGCGGGAGCGGGAGAATCTCACGAAGAAGATCGACGCGGAGGAGCAGGTGATGATCGACTTCGCGCCGGTGAAGGTCCCCGCGGGCAAGGTCATCCTCGATCTCGACCTGCCCGAGCTCTGTTCCCCGGACGGCCGGGTCCTGCAGCGGGACATCCGGATGACGGTGACGGGCGGGGAGAAGTGGGTCATCACGGGCCCGAACGGGTGCGGGAAGACGACCTTGATGCGCGAGATCGCGGCGCGGCTTCTGCCCCGGCGGGACATCCGGGCGGCGTACATGCCGCAGGACTACGCGGAGCAGCTCGACCGGGATGCCGATCCCGTGACCTACCTCCGGACGGCGCTCGGCGACTGGAGCGAGCCCACGGCGGTGAAGATCAGGACCTGGCTCGGGTCGATCAAGTTCACCCATGCGGAGATGTCGCACCCGATCGCCATGCTGTCGGGCGGGCAGCGGGCGAAACTGTGCTTCATGGAGATGATTTTACGCGGCGCGGACGTCCTCCTCCTCGACGAGCCGACGCGGAACCTCTCGCCGATGACGGCCCCGGTGATCCGCCGGATCGTGGGGGACTTCACCGGCACGGTCATTGCGGTGAGCCACGATCGGAAGTTTATCGCAGACGTCGCGGAAAACGAACTGACGATGGAGCGAACGAAAAATTAAGAATTAAGAATGAAGAATTAAGAATGGATGTAGAAATCTGCCGGGGCAGATTTCAATAAATCAAACGGTCGTGCAGTTATACCTCCCATACAGCCGCACGACCGTTCATTCTGCATTCTGCATTCTTCATTCTGAATTTTCTCTTCCCCTCTTGCTTTTTTATAAGGAATCAGGTAAAATAAGGGAGACAACTAAACGAACAAAAAGGAGACCCCTCATGCTCACCTCCTCCCTCATCCTCCATCCCGCCTACACCGTCGGCGAGGTCGATCCCCGTATCTTCGGCTCCTTCATCGAGCACCTCGGCCGCGCGGTCTACCACGGCGTCTACGAACCCGGCCATCCGACCGCCGATGAAGAGGGCTTCCGCAAGGACGTCCTGGATCTCGTGAAAAAACTCGGCGTCCCGATCGTGCGCTATCCGGGCGGCAATTTCGTCTCCGGCTACCGCTGGGAAGACGGCACCGGCCCGAAGGACAAGCGGCCCCGCCGTCCCGAGCTCGCCTGGGGCGTCACCGAAACCAACGAGGTCGGCATCGACGAGTTCCAATCCTGGGCCAAGAAGGCCGGCTCCTCCGTCATGATGGCCGTCAACTTAGGCACGCGCGGACCCGAAGAAGCACGCAATCTCGTCGAATACTGCAATTTCAAATCCGGCACGTATTATGCCGACCTGCGCCGCGCGAACGGTTTCGAGGAGCCCTTCGGCATCAAGACCTGGTGCCTCGGCAACGAAATGGACGGCTCGTGGCAGATGGGCGCAAAGACCGCGACGGAATACGGCCGCATCGCCTGCGAAGCCGCCAAGCTGATGAAGTGGACCGATCCCGACATCGAGCTCGTCGTGTGCGGCTCGTCCGGCAGCGGCATGTGCGGCGACTGGGAGGCCGAGGTCTTAAAGCACACCTACGACCACGTCGACTACATTTCCCTGCACTCCTATTACGGCAACCCGGCGAACGACACCGCCTCCTTCCTCGCCTCCTCGATGGACATGGACCGGTTTATCCGGACGGTCTGCGCGATCGCGGACTACGTCAAGCACGTCAAGCGCTCGAAGAAGACGATGTACCTCTCCTTCGACGAGTGGAACGTCTGGTTCCACAGCCACGGCGCGCCGTTTGAGAAGTGGTCCGTCGCCCCGCATCAGCTCGAGGACGTGTACACGTTCGAGGATGCCCTCGTCGTCGGCACGCTGCTCATGACGCTCCTCAAGCACTGCGACCGCGTGAAGATGGCCTGCCTCGCGCAGCTCGTGAACGTCATCGCGCCGATCATGACGGAGAACACGGAGGACGGCGGACGCGCGTGGGCGCAGACGATCTTCTACCCGTTCATGCACTGCTCGGCGTACGGGCGCGGCACGGTCCTCGACGCGCGGATCGACTGCCCGACCTACGACGCGAAGAACGCGAAGGGGGTGCCGTACCTCGAATCCTGCGCGGTGTACCACGAGGATACGCAGGAGATCGACCTCTTCGCCGTCAACCGCTCGCTCGAGGAGGACATGGCGTTCACGTGCGACCTGACGGCGTTCGGCGGGAAAGAGCTTTCCGTGATCGAACACCTGACGATGACCAGCGACGATCTCAAGGCGGTCAACACGGCGGACAATCCCACGGCGGTCGTGCCCGAAGCGAACGGCGACGCAAAGGCTGAAAACGGGAAGATCACCGCGACGCTCGGAAAGCACAGCTGGAATGTGATTCGGGTGAAAATGAATTAAGAAAGCAGAATTCAGAATGAAGAATGACGGCCGTGAAGCTGTATCCGCGTACAGCCGCACGACCGTCGTTTTTAGTGAAAAACGAAGAGTGAATAGTGAATAAGTGAGGTAGAAATCCGCGGGGCGGATTTCAAAAGATGCAAACGGTTGGACGGCTGTGCGGGAAATACAGCTTTACGACCGTTTGTTTATGAAATCCCTGCGCGGGGTTTGCCCCCTTCCGGCACGGCTACACCGTGCCACCTTCCCCAAAGGGGCAGGCAAGCAACATGCAGCTTCAGTCTTCTTTCTCACCCGCATTGTTTCACGTGAAACAATCACTTCCCTGCGTTCTCGAGTTCGCGGATCTTGTCGCGCAGGAAGGCGGCTTCCTCGAAGCGCAGCTCCTTCGCGCACTGCTTCATCTCCTCACGCAGGCGTTCGATCTCCTCCGCGGGCGAGGCGGCGGATTTCTCGTTCCGCAGCTGCGTGCCGTTCCGGCGCTCGTTCTTCTTCGCCCGCTTGTTCCGGTTCTCGTCCGAGACGCTGATCTGGATGAGGTCCGCGATCTTCTTCGTGACCGTCTGCGGGACGATGCCGTGGGCCTCGTTATACGCCGTCTGGATCGCACGCCGCCGCTCCGTCTCGTCGATCGCCGCGCGCATGGATTCGGTCACGTGGTCGGCGTAGAGGATCACCTTGCCGTTCGCGTTGCGCGCCGCGCGTCCGATCATTTGGATGAGCGAGCGCGTCGAGCGGAACAGGCCCTCCTTGTCCGCGTCGAGGATCGCGACGAGGGTGACCTCGGGCAGATCGATGTCCTCGCGCAACAGGTTGATCCCGACGAGCACGTCGTATAAACCGAGGCGGAGGTTGCGGATCAGTTCCGTGCGCTCCATGGTCTCGATGGCGTGGTGGATGTACTTCACGCGCACGCCCTGCTCGTCGAGGTATTCCGCGAGGTCCTCCGCCATCTTGCGGGTCAGGGTGGTGACGAGGACGCGCTCGCCGCGGGACGTGCGGTCGCGGATCTCCCCGATGAGGTCGTCGACCTGGGTCTCGACGGGGCGGACCTCCACCTCGGGGTCCACAAGGCCCGTCGGGCGGATGATCTGCTCCACGGTCTGTTCCGAGACTTCGGCCTCGTAGTCCGCCGGGGTCGCCGAGACCATCACGGTCTGCCCGATCTTCTGCTCGAATTCCTCGAAAAAGAGGGGCCGGTTGTCGAACGCGGACGGGAGACGGAAGCCGTATTCCACGAGGTTGGTCTTGCGCGCGCGGTCGCCTCCGCTCATGCCGCGGACCTGCGGGATCGTGTCGTGGCTCTCGTCGATGAAGAGCAAAAAATCCTTCGGGAAATAGTCGAGGAGGCAGTACGGGGTGGATCCGGGCGCGCGGCCTGCAAAGACGCGGGAATAGTTTTCGATCCCGGAGCAGAAGCCCACCTCGCGGAGCATTTCGAGGTCATAGCGCGTGCGCTCCTCGATGCGCTGGGCTTCGAGGAGGCGGTCCTGCGAGCGGAACCACTCGACGCGCTCCTCCATCTCCTCTTCGATCTCCCGGAACGCGCGCTCGCGCATCTCCGGGTCGATCATGTAGTGGGTCGCCGGGTAGATCGCGACGTAGTTCACGACCTCGTAGATCTCGCCGGTGAGCGGGGAGACCTCCGCGATGCGGTCGATTTCGTCGCCGAAGAACTCGACGCGGACGGCGCGGTCGGTGTAGCCCGCGGGATAGATCTCGAGGACGTCGCCCCGGACGCGGAACTTGTCGCGCACGAAGTTCACGTCGTTGCGCTCGTAGGCGATGGAGACGAGGCGCGCCATGACCGAATCCATCGAGATCTCCATGCCCTTGCGCAGCCCGACGATCTGGCCGGCGTACTCCTCCGGCGGGCCGAGGGAGTAGATGCAGGAGACCGAGGAGACGATGATGACGTCGCGCCGCTCGAAGAGGGCCGAGGTGGCGGAGTGGCGCAGCTTGTCGATCTCCTCGTTGATGAGGGCGTCTTTTTCGATATACATGTCCTTGCCGGGGAGGTAGGCCTCGGGCTGGTAGTAATCGGAGTAGGAGACGAAGTAGTCGACGGCGTTGTCGG
>JAFZPN010000029.1 GCA_017550315.1 Clostridia bacterium | reverse complement strand
CGAAGGCGGAAGAACCGGTCGCGGAAGAACCGAAGGCTGAGGAGCCCAAGGCAGAAGAACCCAAGACCGAAGAACCGACGGCAGAAGAGCCCAAGACCGAAGAACCCGCGGCGGAAACGCCCACGACCGACAACAAGCCCGCCGAGACCGCGAAGTCCGGCTGCGGCTCGATGATCGGCGGCGGCTTCATCGTCCTCGTCACGGTCCTCGGCTCTGCGTGGATTGCCAAGAGAAAATAAGCTGATCCCGTAAGCGGCGGAAAGATCCGTCTGCGGGGATCGAATCCCCGAACACACAACCGCCCCTCGCGAAAAAACGCGGGGGGCGGATTTTTGATGGGCCGGGCCGATCCGTGCGGAGCAAACCACCCGCTTGACAATCCGCGCGCGCGTATGATATAATGTTGATAAGGGATTCTAACAGGTCCTCCGTTCACAAGAATCAGGAAAGGAGTCCATGACGATGAAGAAACTCATATCGCTTCTGCTTGCTCTGCTCCTCACAGCCGGCGCGTTTCTCTCCTGTTCCGAGAAGAAAGAGGAATCGACGGAGATGCAGAACAGTCCTTCTTTGGACGCCGCCACGGATGCGCCCGAGGAAGCCGAGACCGAAATTGCCCGCGCGAACATCCCCGACAACCTGCCCGAACTCGATTTCGGCGGCGCGGATGTCATCATCCACTCCCGCGGCGACGATTCCCCGACGGAGGTCGTCTCCGAGGAAATGACGGGCGAAGCGGTGAACGACGCCATCTATGAGCGCAATGCCCTCATCGGACAGAGGCTGAACGTGAAGATCGACGTGTATGTGGGCGAGGGCTGGGAGCGCTATGACGCCAGCGTCAATGCGATCCGATCTTCCATCATGGCGTCGGACGGCGCGTTTGACATCATTGCCGGCTGGTCGGCACGGATCCCGGCGCTCTCCCTCGAAGGGCTCTTCCTCAACCTCAACGAGATGCAGTACCTCGACTTCGGCGCGATGTGGTGGAACCAGTCCGTCGTCACCGATCTGCAGGTCGGGGGCCAGCTCCACTTCCTCACCGGCGACATCGCGCGCTCCATGCTCTCCGCCATGTACGCCTACGCCTTCAACCAAAGGGTCGCCGAGGACAATCAGGTGGAAGATCTCTATGCGGTCGTCAAGGAACACCGCTGGACGCTCGATTACGTGTATAACCTGACTTCGCAGATCTATTCGGACCTCAACGGCAACGGAACGCCGGACGACGAGGATTATTACGGCCTCGTGACCAACTGCGGTAACGATGCGGACGCCTATATGCAGGCGGCGCTGGTCTCCATGCTCTCGCGGGACGAGGAGGGGTATCCCGTGCTCGACGTCGACGAAGAGCGACTGGCCTCCCTGGTGCAGAAAGTATTCCACCTGCTCTGGGAGAATCCCGGCGGACACTCCACGTCCGGGGGAAGCGCGTGGTACACCAACATCAACAGCTTCGTGGAAGACAAAGCCCTGTTCGCCACGGCCGTCATGTCCGGGATCATCGGGTCCCTCGCGGACATGGAGAGCGATTACGGCCTCCTGCCCTACCCGCTCTACGACGAGAACCAGTCGACCTACGGCACGCGCGTGCAGGACGCGGTCTCCCTCTGGAGCATCCCGATCGACGCGAAGGATCCCGATATGTCCGCCGCGACCATGGAAGCGCTTGCCGCGCAGTCCTGGCGCACGGTCACGCCCGCATACTTCGACGTCGCGCTCAAATACCGCTACTCCCGCGACGCCGAAACCGCGGAAATGGTCGATCTCATCAAGGACAGCATCTATATCAACTTCGAGTGCCTGTATAACGAGAGCATCGGCAATCCGTGGTTCGTCATGCGGACCCTGATGACGGCCAAGAACGACAATTTCTCCTCTTACTGGGCTTCTCAGAAGAAGATGATCAACCGGCTGCTGGGCAAGGCGGTCGACAAGATGCGCGAGCTCGGGAACTGAAAACCCGGCGGCGCCCCCAAAAACACACAACCGCCCCTCGCGAAAAAACGCGGGGGGCGGATTTTTTGATGGCCGGGCCGATCATCGTTTCCGCTTCCTTTTCTCCGTCAAGGCGCGGGAGGCACGATCCCCTGCCGACAAAAACCCCCGGTACCGAAGCACCGGGGGCGTTGTTATCGGAGGGGGAATGCGATTACGCGTTCTTCTTAATAGCAGCCTGCGCGGCAGCGAGCCGTGCGATCGGAACGCGGAACGGGCTGCAGGACACATAGTCGAGGCCGATCTCGTTGCAGAATTCCACAGAGGTCGGGTCGCCGCCGTGTTCGCCGCAGATGCCGACGTGGAGGTTCGGGTTCACGGGTCTGCCGAGGGAGATGGCCATCTTCATCAGCTTGCCCACGCCGATCTGGTCGAGCTTCGCGAACGGGTCGTTCTCGAGGATCTTCGCGTCGTAGTAAGCGCCGAGGAACTTGCCGGCGTCGTCGCGGGAGAAGCCGTAGGTCATCTGGGTGAGGTCGTTCGTGCCGAAGCAGAAGAAGTCCGCTTCCTTCGCGATGTCATCCGCGGTCAGCGCGGCGCGCGGGATCTCGATCATCGTGCCGACCTCGTATTCGAGGGCGACGCCGGAGGCTGCGATTTCCGCATCCGCCGTCTCGACGACGAACTTCTTGACGTACTTGAGCTCCTTGATCTCGCTGACCAGCGGGATCATGATCTCGGGCTTCACCTTCCAGTCGGGATGCTTCTTCTGGGTGTTGATCGCGGCGCGGATGACGGCCTGCGTCTGCATCTTCGCGATTTCGGGATAGGTGACGGCCAGACGGCAGCCGCGGTGACCCATCATCGGGTTGGTCTCGTGCAGGCCGGTGGTGATCGCCTTGATGTCGTCGACGGTCTTGCCCATGGCGGCGGCAAGCGCTTCGATCTCGCGCTCTTCCTGAGGAACGAACTCATGGAGCGGCGGATCGAGGAAGCGGATGCAGACCGGGGTGCCTTCGAGGGCTTCGTAGAGAGCCTCAAAGTCGCTCTGCTGATAGGGCAGGATCTTCGCGAGGGCCTTTTCGCGGGCCTCGGCGGTGTCGGAGCAGATCATTTCGCGGAACGCCGCGATTCTCTCGGGCTCGAAGAACATGTGTTCGGTACGGCAGAGGCCGATGCCTTCCGCGCCGAGCTCGCGTGCCTTCTTCGCGTCGCGCGGGGTATCCGCGTTGGTGCGGACCTTCATGGTGCGGTACTTGTCCGCCCAGCCCATGATGCGGCCGAAGTCGCCGCCGATGGAAGCGTCCACCGTCGGAACGATGCCTTCGTAGATGTTGCCGGTGGAGCCGTCGATGGAGATGAAGTCGCCTTCCTTGAAGGTCTTGCCGGCGAGGGTGAAGAACTTCTCGGCTTCGTGCATGTCGATATCGCCGCAGCCGGAGACGCAGCAGGTGCCCATGCCGCGCGCCACAACGGCAGCGTGGGAGGTCATGCCGCCGCGGACCGTCAGGATGCCCTGCGCGGCCTTCATGCCGGTGATGTCCTCGGGAGAGGTCTCGAGACGGACGAGAACGACCTTTTCGCCGCGGGCCTTCCAGGCCTCAGCGTCGTCAGCCGTGAAGACGATCTTGCCGCAGGCAGCGCCGGGGGATGCGCCCAGGCCCTTGCCGATCGGGGTGGCAGCCTTGAGGGCCTTCGCGTCGAACTGCGGGTGGAGCAGCGTGTCGAGGTTGCGCGGGTCGATCATGAGGACGGCCTTCTTCTCGTCGATCATGCCTTCGTCCACGAGGTCGCAGGCGATCTTGAGCGCAGCCTGTGCGGTTCTCTTGCCGTTGCGGCACTGGAGCATGTAGAGCTTGCCGTTCTCGACGGTGAACTCCATGTCCTGCATGTCGCGGTAGTGGTTTTCAAGGATGTTGCAGACCTTGATGAAGTCCGCGTACGCTTCGGGGAACTTCTCTTCCATCTGGGAGATCGGCATCGGGGTGCGGACGCCGGCCACGACGTCTTCGCCCTGCGCGTTGGTGAGGAATTCGCCCATGAGCTTCTTTTCGCCGG
>JAFZPN010000028.1 GCA_017550315.1 Clostridia bacterium | reverse complement strand
GGGCTTGATCGAGCCGAAATAGTGGTCGTCCAGCTCCTGCCCCTTGGGCGGCTTCGCGCCGAAGAGGGTCCTGCCGGTGAAGCGCAGGTCGGGCCGCTGATCGTACATCTCTTTTGTAATAAGGAAATACTCCTGCTCCGGACCGACGGAGGTGGTGACGCGCTTCACGTCGGTGTTGCCGAAGAGGCGGAGGATGCGCAGGGCCTCCCGGTTGATCGCTTCCATGGAACGCAGAAGCGGCGTTTTCTTGTCGAGCGCGTGCCCGCCGTAGGAGCAGAACGCCGTGGGGATGCAGAGGGTCTTGCCCTTGATGAAGGCGTAGGACGTCGGGTCCCACGCGGTGTAGCCTCTCGCCTCGAAGGTGGCGCGCAGACCGCCGGAGGGGAAGGAGGACGCGTCCGGCTCGCCCTTGATGAGCTCCTTGCCGGAGAATTCCATGATGACCCCGCCGTCCGGGGCCTTCGCGATGAAGCTGTCGTGCTTCTCCGCCGTGATGCCCGTGAGCGGCTGGAACCAGTGCGTGAAGTGGGTCGCGCCCCGCTCGATCGCCCAGTTCTTCATGGCTTCCGCCACCGCGTTTGCCACATCGGTATCGAGCTCCGCGCCCTCGTCGATGGTCTTGCGCAGGGAGGCATATACCTTTGCCGAGAGGGCCGACCGCATCACGCGGTCATCAAAAACCATGCTGCCGAAGGTTTCGGGTAAATTCGCCGTCATGTCGTGCTCCTTCTGCCCGCCGTCATGGGATCGGGCTGTGAAATGAAGAAAGGCAAGGGCATCCTCTGCCGGAGATACCGGTAAAACAGACGCCATTGCCTTTTTTGTATAAATATTGAAAGAGGTGCCGGAAAAGAGAAAGACGCCTCCGTGGGGAGAAAACTCCCGCGAAGACGCCGTTGCCTTTCACGCTTGCATTATACACCCGCAGGCCGGTTCTGTCAAGAGGGCGATTTGCACAAAGATTTCACGCGGAGGGATGCATAAACTGTCAATAAAAATTCACCCGCCCGCTTGACAAGGCGGAGAAAACGCGGTATAATGCAAGCAAATGAGCAAAGGCGTTCATTCCGGCAGACCGGGATGGGCGCATTTTTGTTTTGAGAAACGGGAGAGAACAGATGAAAAGGGAAGGAGAGGTCCGCATTCCGTCGGGATGCGCCATCGCCGCGGTGATCGACCGGAACGGGACGCCGATGCCGGGGTCGCTGATCGCGGGAGCCATGCGTCCGATGCACGAGCGGTCCAACGGGCTCGGCGGCGGGTTCGCGGGCTACGGCATTTATCCGGAATACCGGGATTTTTACGCGCTGCATTTCTTCTTCACAGACCGCGCGTCGCGCAAGGACTGTGAGGTGTATTTAAAGGAACGCTTCGAGATCGTCAAGTCGGAGATCATCCCGACGAAGAAGATCCCACAGGTCACGGACGAGCCCGTGATCTGGCGGTATTTCGTCGATCCCCTGAAATCCGTCCTCGCGGCGGAGCAGGTCGACGAGCGGGAATTCGTCGTGCGCACGGTCATGCGGATCAACACGGAAAACCGCGGCGGCTACGTCTTCTCCTCGGGGAAGAACATGGGCGCGTTCAAGGCGGTCGGCTATCCCGAGGATATTGCCGAGTTTTACCGCCTCGACGAATACGCGGGCTATGCGTGGACGGCGCACGGGCGCTATCCGACGAATACCCCCGGATGGTGGGGCGGCGCGCATCCGTTCACGCTGCTCGACTGGTCGGTCGTGCACAACGGGGAGATCTCCTCCTACGACGCCAACCGCCGGTGGATCGAGATGTTCGGCTACAAGTGCACGCTCCAGACCGACACCGAGGTCATCACCTACATCATGGACTACCTGCTCCGTCGCCAGGGACTGACCCTCGAGGAGGCGGCCTCCGTCGTCGCGGCGCCGTTCTGGTCGTCGATCGAGGCGGAAAAGGATCCCGAAGCGGCGGCGAAGCGCAAATACCTGCGCACCGTCTTCCCCTCGCTGCTCGTCACCGGGCCGTTCTCCATCGTCCTCGGCTTCGACGGCGGGCTGATGGCCCTGAACGACCGGCTGAAACTGCGGTCGATTGTCGTCGGGGAGCGCGGATCCCGCGTGTATATCGCCAGCGAAGAGGCCGCGATCCGCGCGATGGAGCCGGAAGCGGAGCACATCCGGTATCCCGCGGGCGGCGAGCCTGTGATCGTTCGGCTGAAAGGAGGCTTGGGGTGATGGCAATCGAATATGTCCAGCCGGAATTCGAGGTCGTGCGGAACGAAAACCGCTGCATTGCCTGCCGGGTATGCGAGCGGCAGTGCGCGAACGGGGTCCATGCGTTCGACGCGGAGCGGGGGATCATGCGCTCCGACGAGACGAAGTGCGTGGACTGCCAGCGGTGCGTGTCCCTGTGTCCGACGCGCGCCCTTAAAATCGTGAAGAACCAGAACGCCTTCCGCGAGAATGCGAACTGGCAGAGCGACACGATCAAGGAGATCTACAAGCAGGCGTCGAGCGGCGGGGTCCTCCTCTCGTCGATGGGCAACCCGAAGCCGCTGCCGGTTTACTGGGACCGGATGCTCATCAACGCCTCGCAGGTCACAAATCCCCCGATCGATCCGCTGAGAGAGCCGATGGAGACGCGGGTCTTCCTCGGCAAAAAGCCGGATAAGATCCGGCGACGTCCGGACGGATCGCTGGATACGGCCCTGCCGCCGCAGATCTCGCTCTCCATGCCCGTGATGTTCTCCGCCATGAGCTACGGATCGATCAGCTACAACGCCCATGCGTCCCTCGCGCGGGCGGCCGAAGAACTCGGGATCCTCTACAACACCGGCGAGGGCGGGCTGCATGAAGATTTTTATCGGTACGGCGCGAACACCGTCGTGCAGGTGGCCTCTGGGCGCTTCGGCGTGCATGAGGATTACCTGAACGCCGGCGCGGCCATCGAGATCAAAATGGGGCAGGGTGCGAAGCCGGGGATCGGCGGTCACCTGCCCGGCGCGAAGATCGTCGGGGACGTCAGCCGCACGCGGATGATCCCCGAGGGCTCGGACGCCATCTCCCCCGCGCCGCACCACGATATTTATTCGATCGAAGACCTGAGACAGCTCGTGATGTCCCTGAAAGAGGCGACGCAGTACAAAAAGCCCGTGATCGTCAAGGTCGCCGCGGTCCACAACATCGCCGCCATCGCCTCGGGGATCGCGCGGTCCGGGGCGGACATCATCGCCATCGACGGCTTCCGGGGCGGCACGGGCGCGGCACCCACCCGCATCCGGGACAACGTCGGCATCCCGATCGAGCTCGCGCTGGCATCCGTGGACAAGCGGCTGCGGGACGAAGGGATCCGGGGCGACGTCTCGCTCATCGCGGGAGGAAGCATCCGATCGGCGGCGGACGTCGTGAAGGCCATCGCCCTCGGCGCGGACGCCTGCTACATCGCCACGGCGGCCCTGCTCGCGCTCGGCTGTCATCTCTGCCGCACCTGCCAGACCGGACGCTGCAACTGGGGCATCGCGACCCAGCGGCCCGAACTGGTGAAGCGCCTGAATCCCGACATCGGGGCCGAGCGGCTCGTCAACCTGATGACGGCATGGCGGCACGAGATCATGGAGCTCATGGGCGGCATGGGGATCAACTCCGTCGAAGCCCTGAGGGGCAACCGTCTGATGCTGCGCGGCGTCGGACTGAACGAAACGGAGCTCGGGATCCTGGGCATCGCGCACGCGGGGGAATGATATGAAACGGGTTTACGTCAACGAAGAGTGGTGCCTCGGGTGCCATCTCTGCGAATACAACTGCGCCTTCGCCAATTCCGGGATGACGGACATGGCGACGGCCCTGAAAGGCAAGCGGATCTTCCCGCGCATCCACATTGAGGAGAGCGATCGGATCACCTTCGCCGTCTCCTGCCGCCACTGCGCCGATCCGCTCTGCGTCAAGGCGTGCATCTCCGGCGCGCTGACCAAGGACGAGGCGGACGGCGTGATCCGGATCGACCGGAGCCGCTGCGTCGGATGCTTTACCTGCGTCCTCGTCTGTCCCTACGGCGCGCTCGCTCCAGGGGAGGACGGCGTGATGCAGAAATGCGAGCTCTGTTTAAAGAATACGTGCGGGGAGCCTGCCTGCGTGAAGGGATGCCCCAACCGGGCGATCGTCTATGAGGAGAGGTGAGAACATGGCGGACTACATCATCATCGGAAACGGGACCGCCGCGCTCGGATGCATCGCGGGGATCAGACGGGTGGACCCCGGGACGCCGATCACGGTGATCTCGGCCGAAACCCATCCCGCATACTGCCGCCCGCTCATCTCCTATGCCCTCGAAGGACGGGCAAAGCCGGAGGCCATGAACGCGCGGCCCGCGGATTTCTATGAAAAAAACGGCGTCACGGTCCTCTACGGGAAGCGGGCGGTCCGGATTGATCCTGAGGCGCACACGGTGCAGCTCGACGACGGACAGGTACTGCCGTACGGGAAGCTCTGCGTTGCGGCGGGGTCGACGCCGTTCGTGCCGCCGATGACGGGCCTCGATACGGTCGGGCAGAAGTTCTCCTTCATGACCATGGACGACATGCTCGCCCTCGACGCGGCGGCAAAAGCGGACAGCCGGGTCCTGATCGTCGGCGCGGGCCTGATCGGGCTCAAATGCGCAGAAGGACTGGCACGGCGCGTCGCGCACATCACGGTCTGCGATCTTGCGCCGCGGGTGCTGTCGAGCATCCTCGATGAGGAAGGCGCCGCGCTCATGCAGGCTAAGCTCGAAGAGGCGGGGCTCACGTTTTATCTCGGCGACACGGTCGATCGTTTCGACGGGAACCGGGCCGTCATGAAGCGCGGCGCGGAGGTGGATTTCGATCTCCTGGTCCTCGCGGTCGGCGTGCGGGCCAACACCGCGCTGATCCGGGAGGCCGGCGGAGAAGTCAACCGCGGGATCGTCACGGACACGCGGATGCACACGAGCCTTCCGGACATCTACGCCGCAGGCGACTGTGCCGAGGGATACGACGCCTCGATCGGGGCGAACCGCGTCCTCGCGATCCTGCCGAACGCGGAAATGCAGGGAGAATGCGCCGGGGAGAACATGGCGGGCGGAGACTGCGTCTTCGACCGGGCGATCCCCATGAACGCCATCGGTTTCTTCGGGCTGCACGCGCTCTGCGCGGGACGCTCGCTGACGCCGGACGAGGGCGGAGAGACGATCGTCGAGCGCGGTCCGGGATGGCTGAAAAAGCTCTATGTTAAGGACGGGCTGCTCGTCGGGTTCGCGCTGATAGGATGTGAGGAGCGGGCCGGGATCTACACCTCCCTGATCCGGGAGAAGATCCCGCTCGACACGGTGGATTTCGATCTCCTGAAGCAGGCCGCCACCTCGGCTGCGTTTTCCCCGGCAGTCAGGCGGCAGAAATACGGAGGAGCGGTATGAAGACGATTTGCGCAAAAGGCCGCGAGAGCAGGGAACTGAATGACGCGATCCGGGAGGCGGGGGACTGCCTCGTGACGGACTGCCTCGGCCAGCGATTCCTCGGCGCGGGACTGCCCGGCGGTCACATCGAGATCGGCGGGGTCCCCGGCAATGCCCTCGGCGCGTACTGCAACGGCGCGAAGATCACCGTCTGCGGCAACGCGCAGGACGCGGTCGGCGACACGATGAACGACGGCGAGATCGTCGTCTGCGGATGCATTGGCGACGCGGCGGGATACGCCATGCGCGGAGGTGCGATCTATGTGCGGGACGACGCCGGATACCGCGCGGGCATCCACATGAAGGAGTATAAAGAAAAAGTCCCGGTCCTCGTGATCGGCGGATGTGCCGGGAGCTTTCTCGGAGAGTACCAGGCGGGCGGCGTGATCGTCGTCCTCGGACAAAACGGGGACGGACGTCCGATCGTCGGGGAATTCCCCTGCACCGGGATGCACGGCGGCCGGATGTACCTCCGCGGGACGTGCGAGGGGATCGTCTTCCCGCCGCAGGTCACGGCCTCCCCGGCGACCGATGAGGACCGCGCGATCCTCGCCCCGCTCGTGAAGGCATACGCCGAGCATTTCGGCATCGATGAAGCGGATCTCCTCGCCTCTCCCTACACCGTGGTCAAGCCGGACAGCCGGAATCCGTACAAGCGGATGTACGTGGAGAACTGAGCCGGCCGCTTCCCGCAAAGGAGCAAACGAATAGGAAGCAAACACCCCCTGTTTTCCGGGAGAAGAACCGGAGACAGGGGGTGTTTTCATGCCGGGAGACCTCACCTCAGAAAATCTCCATCCCCTTTTCAGAAAACCGTCACGCGCCGCCCCTTTGCCCGTCAGAAAAGCCGGATATAATGAGCCAACCCTATTCCAAGGAGGAAGCACATGGAATTCCGCCACGAGGTAAAGCACCTCATCAACTCCTCGGACCGGATCGCCCTGCGGCAGAGGCTCCGCGCCGTCATGCAGCCGGATCCCCACGCGATCGGCGGGCGGTACAAGATCCGCAGCCTGTATTTCGACACCCCGGAGGACCGGGCCTTGTGGGAAAAGCTCGACGGCGTGAACAACCGCGAGAAGTTCCGCATCCGGTACTACAACGGCGACCTGTCCTTCATCTGCCTCGAAAAGAAGAGCAAACGCTCGAATCTCGGCAGCAAGGACGGCGCGCTGCTCACCCCCGAGGAGGCGCAGGCCATCGTCGACGGGCGGCTCGCGTGGATGATCGACTCCGATAAGCCCCTCGTGCAGGAGCTCTACGCGAAGATGGTGAACGAAAGCCTCCGTCCGAAGACCATCGTGGACTACACGCGCGAACCGTTCATCTACCCCGCGGGGGGTGTCCGGGTCACCATCGACTATGACATCCGCTCGGGTCTCGGTTGCACGGATTTCCTCAACCCGGACTGTCTGACCGTCCCCGTGACGGACGCCGTCCTGCTCGAAGTCAAGTGGGACGCCTACCTTCCCGACTGCGTGAAAGCCGCCGTTGCGCTCGAAAACCGCGGCGGAGGCGCCTTCTCCAAATACGCGGCCTGCCGGATCTACGGCTGAATCAAAAAATCATCAAAAACAACCATTCTCATAAAGGAGTACCGTCATGACCTTCAACGACATCTTCAAATCCAGCTTTCTCGAAAACATCGCCTCCGTCAGCATTTTCGACATGGTTCTCTCCCTCGTCCTCGCGTTCGGGCTCGGGGTGTTCATCTTCCTGATTTACAAGAAAACCTACAACGGCGTGATGTACTCCGCGGGCTTCGGCGTCACGCTGATCGCCCTCACGATGGTCGGCACGATGGCGATCCTCGCGGTCACCTCGAACGTCGTCCTCTCCCTCGGCATGGTCGGCGCGCTGTCCATCGTCCGCTTCCGCACCGCGATCAAGGAGCCGCTTGACATCGCGTTCCTGTTCTGGGCGGTCGTCGACGGCATCGTGCTGGGCGCTGGCATGATCCCGCTGGCGGTCATCGGTTCGGTCGTCGTCGGCCTGGTGCTCCTCTTCTTCGTCAACCGCAAATCCCACCGCCATCCCTATATCGTGGTCTTCCGCTGCGTCGATCAGGCGGCCGAGCAGAAGGCGGGCTCCTATATCTCTTCCATGACCGAGCGCTCCGTGATCAAGAGCAAATCGGCGTCGGAGGACGGGATCGAAGTCAACCTCGAAGTCCAGCTGCGCGGCGCGAACACCGATTTCATCAACGCGGTATCCGCGATGCCCGGCGTGAAGAGCGCGGTCCTCGTCAGCTACAACGGCGACTACATGGGTTAAGGAGACCGGAATGGCTACGCATAAACACATCGACAAAATCTGCGCGGTCATTATCGTCTGCACCCTGCTCCTGACCGTCCTCTTCATGAACGGAGAGGCGATCGGGCTGGTGCGGGCGGACCGCGTGATCGGCTATGAGACCCGTCTGTTCGACACCTCGCGGGTCCATACGCTCTCCATCGTCATGAACGACTGGGACGGTTTTCTCGAAACCTGTGAAAACGAGGAATACGTGGTCTGCAACGTCGTGATCGACGGGGAATCCGTGAAAAACGTCGGCATCCGGGCGAAGGGCAACACGTCCCTGTCCTCCGTGAAGCAGGCCGGGAACGACCGGTACAGCTTCAAGATCGAATTCGATCAGTATGAGACGGGCCGGACGTATCACGGCCTCGACAAGCTGTCCCTAAACAACGTCATTCAGGACAACACCTATATGAAGGACTACCTGGCCTATACGATCATGGGACAGTTCGGCGTCGACGCACCGCTCTGCAGCTATGTCTGGATCACGGTCAACGGCGAGGACTGGGGCCTGTATCTCGCGGTGGAGGGCGTCGAAGACTCCTTCCTCTCCCGGAACTACGGCGGGGACACGGGCGATCTCTACAAGCCCGACAGCCTGAGCTTCGGCGGCGGCCGCGGCAACGGCAAGGACTTTGACATGGACGCGCTGCTTGAAGAATTCGAGGACGGCGAATCCGGCTCGACAGACTCCGGCGTAACCGGCTCCTCCGAAAACACCGCGGGGACGGACGAAGGGAAGAGCTCCTTCCCCTCCATGCCCGGCGGGATGGACTTCTCGGGCGGCTTCTCTCCGTTCGGCGGGGACGGCAGCATGCCCGACATGAGCTCCATGCCCGACATGAGTAATTTTGACGCGGAGAACTTCGATCCATCCTCCCTGATGGGCGGAGAAGGCGGCGGATTCTCCTTCGGCGGGATGGGCGGCTTCGGCATGGGCTCGGGAGATGTGAAACTCCAGTACACCGACGACGATCCCGACAGCTATTCCGCCATCTTCGACAGCGCGAAGACATCGGTCACCAAGGCGGATAAGACCCGTCTGATCGAAGCGCTGAAAACGCTCTCGGGAGACCATCCCGAAGACGCGCTCGACGTCGAGGAGGTCTTGCGCTATTTCGTCGTCCACAACTTCCTCGTCAACGGCGACAGCTACACCGGCACCATCGTGCACAACTACTATCTGCACGAGAAGGACGGCAAGCTCTCGATGATCCCATGGGACTACAACCTCGCCTACGGCACCTTCTCGGGCGGGAACGCTTCCTCGTCGGTCAACTCCCCGATCGACACCCCGGTCTCAGGCGGCATGAGCGACCGTCCGATGGTGGCGTGGATCTTCAACAGCGAAGAATACGCCGAACAGTATCACGCGCTCTTTGCCGAATTCCTCGAGACCTTCGACCTCGAAGCGATGATCGACGAGACGGCGGCTCTGATCGCGCCCTACGTCAAGAAGGATCCGACCGCGTTCTGCACCTACGAGGAATTCGAGACCGGCGTTGAGACCCTGAAATCCTTCTGCACCCTCCGCGAGGAGAGCGTCAAAGGTCAGCTTGACGGGACGATCCCGTCCATCCAGGCGGGCCAGAGCGCGGACAGCTCCTCCCTGATCGATACGACGGGGCTCAACCTCTCCGCGATGGGCTCGATGGGCGGCTCCGACGGTGGGTTCGGCGGCGGATTCGGCGGCAATTCGTTCTCAGGCGGCAGATCGTCGAAAGACGGAGCGGCAGGGGAATCTGCCGGTGAAAATGCGGATTCCGGCAGCGCGACCCCGCGTCCGAGCACACAGCCCTCCGCCGGCGCGTCCGACACATCGGGTGGGAACACACCGAATACCGGAGGCAACGGCAATACGCCTCCATCCGGTTTCGGCGGCGGGAATATGCCGGAAGGCTTCAGCGGCAGCATGCCGGAAGGCTTTGATGCCGGCAGTCTGCCCGAGGGATTCGACGCGTCCTCGCTCCCGTCCTCCCTGCAGCCGGGCAGCACAGAAAACGGCGGCGATACCGGCAGCTCCGGCGAGGCTTCGTCCTCGGAGGGAAGCGGTCGGTCCGGCAGCGGCAGAGGCGGATTCTCGGGCAGAGGCGGCGCGGACGGCGGGTTTGATTTCTCCGGCGGCAGCTTCCCGGGCGGATCCGGATCATCGGGCGGCGGCACGGCCAATACCGTGATCCTGCTCGCGGTCTCCGCGGTGGTCCTGCTCGTCGGCCTGCTTGTGGCGTGGAAGTTCAAGAGATAAGCGCATTTTCATATAGAAAAACACAGAGGAAACGGTTCAGTCCTCTGTGTTTTTGTTTTGCTTTCCCGATGGCGGGGAGCGGGATTCACTCCTCCGTCAAGGCTGACGCGGAAGCCACGGCTTTCTCAATGATGTCCTCGAAGATCTCTGCCGGGATCAGGGCGATCCCACACTCATCGCTCATGACGATCAGGCGCTGGCCGCCCGTCAGATTGAACAGATCCCGCGCACCTTTCGGGATGACGATCTGCCCCCTGTCGCTGATGGTGACCGAGCCCCAGATGTTCTTGCCGATGGGTGCGGGCGGGATCACACCGACGCCGTCGACGGTCTCCGTCCGGATCAGACTGTCGATCGTGGTTCCGTATACCGCGGCGAGCAAGGCGCACTTTTCGATGTCTGGGACGGTCGTGCCCTTTTCCCATTTGGCATAGGCCTGACGGGAGATGCCGATCTTCTCCGCGATCGCTTCCTGCGAGTATCCGTGCATATTGCGCAGCATCACGAGATTGTCTTTTAACATACCGGCCTCCTCACAGATCGATCTTTTCAAAGTCGCGGCAGGCTTTGCGGCACGCGAGGACCGTCATGCAGAGATACAGCGCACCCCCGGCGGCGAGGAGGAGTATCTGCAGCCCGAGGCGATCCGTGCCGAAGGCGTTCAGGCAGTCGAGACCGGGGAAATGGTGCAGTGCTTCCGCGGCCGCGATCACGAGAAAACCGACGATGAGGTAGGTCACGAACGGACGCGCGAACCGGTAGGCCGTCTTGAAGAATCCGCCGACGAAGATCAGGTTGAAGAGCCCGAACAATAGGAACGCGACGCCGAGCGCAAACGGATTGGCGTTCATCAGCGCGTTTGTCCGATAGATGTCCGATTCCGCAAGGGCAGTCATCCGGACGATCATGGAGGCAGCCATCAGAATCAGCGCGCAGCATTCGATAAAGCAGACGAAGAGGAATTTCCCGCGGACGACGTCCCTTTTTGCGATCGGGAGCAGGGCGGAGAAGACGATGTCGTTCGCCTCTCTGGCGGACTGAAAGCTGTAAAAGATCCCGAGGGTCACGAAGAACGCGCCGCAGAGGATGGGATAGCCGGGCAGGAAGAACATCAGCCCGAAGACGATGAAAATAAAGGAGAGCGGCGAGGCGCTGAGCTTGATTTCCTTTAAAAGAATGTTACGCATGGCTGCCCTCCTTTTCGAGCCGCAGCATGGTCTCCTCGAGCGTCTCACCGTCCCGGGAGAACTGCTCCGCGAAGCCCGCCTTGTCCGTGGCCGCGACGACGCTCCCGCGGGAGAGATAGACGATGTCGTCGGCACACTTTTCGATGTCCGAGATGATGTGCGTGGAGAAGAACACCGCGACGCCCTCGTCCTTCAGTCCGGTGAAGATATCGAGGAGCTCGTTGCGGGAGAAGGGATCCAGCCCGCTCGTGGGCTCGTCGAGGATCAGCACCTCCGCCCGGTGCGACAGGGAAAGGAGAAGATTGCACTTCACCTTCATTCCCTCGGACAGCTCGTGCGGCGTCTTCTGCTCGTCGAGCGTGAAGAGTTCGCGGTATTTCCGGTAGGCCTCCTCGTCCCAGGTCTCGTAGAAGCCTTTTACGACTCCGACGATGTCGCGGATCTTCTTCCGCGGATACCAGTTGACAGCGCCCGTGGAATACCCGATCCGCTTCTTGATGTCCGTCTCGTTTCCGACGAGCGGCTTGCCGAAATAGCACACGGTCCCGCTGTCCGGGTGGACGAGGTTCAGCATGGATTTGATCGTGGTGGTCTTCCCTGCGCCGTTGCGGCCGATGAAACCCGTGATCCTGCCTTTTTCGATCCCGAAGGAGACGTCCTTCAGGGTGAACGAGGGGTACTCTTTCCGAAGCTGGCTCACTTCAATGATGCTCACAGAAACCTCCCGAAAGTCTGATTTGTAGGAATATTATACGTCTGAGTTGCGTCTTTTGCAACCAACCGCACATGACGGAATTATAAATCTTTTGTTATCTTCGGTTGCGTCGGCTGCTCCGATACGGAAAAAAACACCTCGCCGAGATGCCTTTTCTCCTGTTTCGGTTTTTACCGCTGCACCACGCAGAACGGGTTCCCGTCCGGGTCCTGCAAGACGATGTAATCGGCGTCGGGCGGGTAGTTCCACGGCTTCCGCGTCGCGCCGAGGGACAGGAGCCGTTCTGCCTCTGCCTGCGCGTCGTCCGCGAAGAGATCCATGTGATGCCGTCTCGCCTTCGGAGAGGACACCTTGTTGAGGGAGAGCTGTACGCCGTCCCCGTTCCGCGGGATCAGGATCGCCCAGTCGTCGGACGCGGGATATTTCAGGACATAGTCGAGCGCGGCCGACCAGAAGGCTACCTCCCGCTCTATATCAAGAACGCCCCATACGATTGCGCCGATCTCCAGCGCCGGTCCTGTTCTTAGAGCCGCCATCCGCCGGTGCGCCTGTTCATGGCTCTCGGATTCCGCGTAAAACGCCTTCATGTCTGCGCAGGGAAAGGACGGGCATTCTCCGCAGTACGAAATCCCCTTGTCCCGGCAGCACGCCACGGGGAGGCAGGCGTCTCCCTCCGGCCAGACTGTCTGCCGGCAGCCCGGGCATTTTCCGCCTTGATAATCCGAACAGGCTGCGCAGTCGACGCCGCAATACGCGATCAGGTTCTTGTCCATGTCTTCCGCCCTCCGATGGGAATCTTTTGAGATAGCATAGCACATTTTTCCCGTGATTGCAAGGGAATCCGCGCGTTTTTGGGAAATCCTCTTGACAGGGAACCGGGCGCTCCCTATAATGAGAACGAACGGTCACATTTGTATGGGAAGACCGATGAACACAAAAGGGAGAGAATGAAGATGGATCAGGTTTACGAATTCATGAGCGCGGCGCTGCCGTGGGTCGCCATGGGGATCCTGCTCGCGGTGTTTTTAGCGAAAGCGGCAAGCCGGAAGAAAGACGGGGACAGGAAAGAGAATTACGGCTCGGAGGGCATGGCGCTCGGCATGAGCCTCGGGGTCGCCCTGGGGACGGCGCTGCATGTCAACATCGGGATCGCCATGGTCGTGGGCATGCTGCTCGGACTCCTCCTCGGTTCCGGGTTCGAGAAGAAAGAGGACGGGAACGACAAAGACGACCGCTGACCGGCAGCCGGATTGAGCGCACACCCGCCTGTCAACCTGCGGTTGCGCCGCTGTCGGAAACAGCAAAGGCAGATTGGTGGAAAAACCCGTGCGTTTCTGTTATCCTATTCTTGCACCGCGGAGCAAATAACCAACAAGGAGAAACGATATGAACGTAGGGAACAATCTATTCTATCTGCGCCGGCTGCGGAAGGACATGACGCAGGAGACGCTGGCCGAGATGCTCGGCGTCAGCCGTCAGACCGTTTCCAAATGGGAATCGGGCGCCGCGCTGCCGGAAATCGACAAAGCCGTCGAGCTGTGCAGGATCTTCAACTGCTCGCTCGACAGCCTGTTCCGGGAAGAGATGGACAAAATGCAGGACGCGTATTCCCGTCTGCGCGCGGAAGAGGTGGCGGGATTCCGTTACGCCGCCTATACGGTCATCAGCACCGAGCCGGAGCGCGACGCCTTGGAGCGTGTCTTCGGATGGGCGCGGGAGCAGGGCGTCGGGGATCCGCGCGTGATTGGCTGGGACTTCCCGGGCCTCTCCGCCGAGCAGATCAGCGTCCACCACATGCACGGCTACACGGCGGCGTGGATTTTGCCGGAAGGGCTCGCGCCGGAGGGCCTGTCGATCCGGGAGCAGCCGACGCACAAATACGCGGCGATCCACATCGACCGGCCTTTTGAGAATCCCTTTGTCACGATCCCCGGCGCGTACCGGACGCTTGATTCGTTCATGCGGGTCAACGGCCTCACGCGCACCGAGACCGGCGTGATCCCGTGCTTCGAGACCGCCGGAGACGACATGGACGTCTATATCGCCTGCGAGTGAATCAGACTGCCCCCGGATTGCCGGTCAGCGCGGCGGAGGCGATCTCCCGCGTCGGCCAGAAGGCGCACAGGTGCAGCCGCGTGACGGTGCCGACGAACGGACGGAATTCTCGCACCAGAACGGGCAGCGCGGCGGCGACGGCGTCGGGTTCGTCGATCAGGATCGTCGCATGGGGCGTCCACGGGCGGCTCGGATCGGGATCCGGTTCGCAGGCGTCGTGCAGCGCGTCGAGCATCCGGTTCCGCTCCGGCGCGCCGAACAGGACCCGTCCGCCGGCGAACAGGCCGATATGGCTGATGTGCACCGGGATCGGCGGGAACGATGCCGAGATCTTCTGCATCAGGCGGACGGCCTCCCGCTCCCCGTCGAGGGGGAAGGTCGCCAGACTGATGTGATAGGGAAGCCCCGGGGTCTGGGTGCCTCGGAAGCCCGCTTCCCGAAGCGCGGCGTACCATCCGGCCATCCGGGCCTGCGATTCTTCGTCGAGATCCGCCATCAGGGTCAGGAATTCCTCTGCCATGACTGCCTCCGATCTTCTTCGTTCTGTTTTGGCCATCCTGCTTCCATTATACCAGAAAAAAGCGGGGAATTCAACCGATCTTGCCGAAAACAACGAAAAGGCACCTCAAGCGTGCCTTTTTGATTTGATATCCGGGAGAAAGCGATGAAACCCTGCACGCGATGTGCGTGGGTCAGGAAAGTATCTCCTCCCTGCCGTGCCCGTAGAAGATCCTCTTCGGCCGATGCGCCAGGACGGTCTCCCAATCTCTTTGCAGCGGCAGGTTTCCGTCGTACCCCGCGAGAACTGCCCGGCGCTCGAGGTCGCCGACGAAACCGTCTCCATCGTCCAGCAGGAGGGACACGCTGTCCCGGCTGTGGCTCGGCGTGGAGACGATCTCTCCGTCGATCCCCATGGCGCTGAGAAAGGTCCTGCTGTCCGAACAGGAAAGAACGGTCGCCGCGCTGTCCCGGATCGGACGCCAGTTCAGCTTCGGCTCCCGCGCAAAGATACGGTCGGAGTCGTGGACGGCGTCCGTCTGCGTGTCCGTGAGAAGAAGACGCACGCCCTGATCCGTCAGGTCCGGGATCAGCCCGATGTGGTCGGGGTGATAATGTGTGGCGAGGACGAAGGCGATATCCTTCACCTGTACGCCCTTTGCCTTGATCGCCTTGTAGAAAGCGTTCAGTTCTCCGGCATACCCGGTGTCGAGCAGGAGAAACCCGTCCCTGCCCGGGAACAGGAAGGTGTTTGTGTTTCCGTAATGCAGTTCGATCATGATACAATCAGTGAAAAATGCTTTCATGGAAAAGGCACCTCAGCCCGAGATGCCTTTTCTTTTTCCCGCAGGGTGTGGGATTCGAACCCACGCGGGCTTTCGCCCAAACGGTTTTCAAGGTCGTGTCCGGTATCGGAAAATACCGGATTTAGGCAGACGATGATGGAAGACGGCGGAAGAGGGAAGAGGCCGAAAAGTGAATAAATAAAAGGGTTTTCGCATATCAAGCCGAAAAACTTTTCTGGAACAGTGAGGGCATTGGGTTTGCGGAGGTTTTCTAATATTCAGCGAATTTTGTTAGAAAAAGTGTTAGAAAGGGCGGGGCGTGTCACAGAAGCTCCCGGATCCTGCCCGCCAGATAGAGGGGAATATTCACACATTTTTCCGGAAATAGTCTGGATCAAAACACACATTTTTCCGAACGCAGAACCGTCACGCCGCAGCGTGGATAAGCGGATGCAGATCGGGGAACATACGACAAAACACCGGCTGAGATCAGAATGAAGTTTCCTTGCTTCAACCGGTGTTTTATAAGCTATGGTCCGGATTGCCGATAAAGCCTGTTCCGTGCTATTTCACGATCAGCTCATCCAGCGTCTTCTCTTCGTTCAGCACATCCAGATCGATGTACTTTTCTCCGCCCTCGTACCCCTCGAGGATCCCTCTGTTCAGATAATGCCAAAGGTACCAGTCCCCATGATAATTCCATTTGAGCGGGGTGTACAGACTGGAGATCCAGTAAGGATGGGAATCGAACGTTCCTTCCAGATACTTTTCGTAAATATCGGAACGGGTATAGATCATGGGCTTCACGCCGTACTGTGTTTCCAGCGCGTCGATAAACACCGACAGCTCTCTGACCACATCCTCTTTGAGGGGCGGATTCTTCTCTTTGTCGCCGTAATAATCCACGACGACCGCGGGGAGCAGCTTTCCGGTCAGATCCTCCCCGACGGCGCCGATGTAGTTCTCCGCCTGGGTCGCGCCGGGGGAGTCATAGGAGAAGAAGTGGTAAGCGCCGGAGAGAAGCCCCGCCTCCGCCGCGTTCTTCCAGTTTTCAGGGAACCGTTTATCCTGATGGGACGAGCCCTCGGTCGCTTTGATGTAAGCGAACGCGACGCCCTGAGCCTTGAGCGCGCCCATGTCCACGTCCGCCTGATACGCCGACAGATCGACGCCGATCGTACTCCGCTTTTCATCCACAAACCATCGGTTGAGGAGAATGATCTTGGCTTTTGCAAGGGCGAAAACGGTCAGAAATGCGGCCAAAAGGATGATAACGACGATGAGCAGCGCTTTCCAAAGTTTTTTCATACGTTTTTCGTTTTTTCTCCTCCCGTGCGGATCTTCCCCGGTTTGCGCCGGATGTTTCACGCCCGTTTTACCCCTTGTAGATGGCCTGGTAGTTATCCGTATCGGCGCGGTCCAGGTCGTATTGTATCAGCTCTTCCTCCGTGAGCTTCGGGTAAAAGTCATACTCACAGTTCCAATAAAACAGCGTATGGCATTTTTTGCAGAAATACTCCGTGTCCGGCCACAACGTGCGCCATACGACGCCCTTTCTGTAATAACCGGTCCTGCAAAGATACTGGGATCCGCAGGAGCAGATGTATCCCGTGACCTGCACGCCGCCGGTCACATCCTTCAGCTCATCGTCGCTGATATTCGTAAGATCATGGAACGGCGTTTCCCCGTCTGCGGGCTTAGGCGGCTCGATGTCCTTTTCCGTTACCTCATATCCTTTTTCGGCGAGCCGGGTGACGAGCGCCGCCCTGTCATCCGTCCTCATATAATCCTGCATAGCCCGGGAGACCGCTTCCGCAAGCTCCCGATCGAACGGGCGTCTTCCAACAACTGCTCATAATTCTTCATTTCGGTTGTCCTCCTGTTATTGAGCGATATAAATAGATTTCGTAAATATGGATTCAGAACGTTTGCGGGTATTCCGTCCGGCTAATCCCTTGGGATCATGACGGTGACGATCGTTCCTCCGTCCGGGCGCGGGGCCGTGTCCAGCGTTCCGCCGCACATGAGCTCCAGCCGTTCCCGCACGTTCGAGAGGCCGACATGAACCCCCGAATCCTCCGACTCCGGTCCGATGCCCGGTCCGTCGTCCTCGACCGTGATGACGGCGCGGCCGTCTTCCGACCGTGTGCGCACCGTGATGTGCTCCGGGCCGATCCCTTTGCCGAGTCCGTGCTTGACGGCGTTTTCCACCAGCGGCTGAAGGGTCAGCGCGGGGAGCCGGAACGCCGTGTGCTGCGTGTCGAATTCCACGGTGAGCTTGTCGCCGTAGCGGATGGCCTCGACGGCGAGATACGCTTTCGTATGGCGCAACTCGTCCGTAAAAGCGATGAGATTCTCGGCGGAAATGGCGGTGAAATTCGCCTGAAGATATGCCGTGAAATCCCGGATGACTTCCATGGCGCGGGGCGGATCGTCCCGGCAGAGAACATAGACCGAGCTGAGCGTGTTGTAGATGAAATGCGGGCGGATCTGATTCATCATGGTCTTCACCTTCGCGCTGCGCAGTTCCTCTTCCTTTTTGCGCAGATCGCGTTCGCGCAGGATGGCCTCGCGGATGAAGCCGAAGCCGCGCACGAACAGGTTCAGAACGATCCAGATGAGGAACGTCGGCGCGCCGCGCATGGAACCGGTGACGAGAAAGATCACAAGATCAACGCCCAGCGCGAGGAAAAACGGGAGAAGCCATAATAGCTCCGATCGGCCGGGCTTCTTTCCGAACAGGGAGATGAAATGCAGAACCGTCATGCCGATGCCGTACCAGATCAGCGCCTGATGCAGCTCTGCAAGGTTCAGAATCTGCAAAAACAGCAGCAGCGCGGCGGCTCCGGCGGAGATATAGAAACAGATCTCCCCGGTACGGTTCCCGCCGTCGTCCCGCATGACGGTCAGCAGCCGGAGGGAGAGCACCATCATGCAGAGATAGCTCACCGCGCCCGTGAACCAGATCTCCTTATGGATCCCCGCATAGTCGAGGATCAGGGTGACGACGGGAAGGCCGCAGAGCTTCCAGAGTCCCGCAGCAACCGTGAGGGCGCCGAGGCAGAAGATGCGCCGGCGGTATTTCCCATCCAGCGGCAGAGCCAGAGAGCACAATACAAGGAAAAGCCCCGATATCACCGCGGTAAAGCTGAGAATCAGAAGAAAACCGTCCTTCGGCAGCTCGACCATGCCGAGGAGCGTGTCGCGGCCGATGACCATAAATACGGGCTCTTCATTCCGGACGCTCCCATAGACGGGCGTCAGGGTGACGCGAACGGTTTTGCCCGCGTAAGCCGGACGCACGGGGATGCTGATCCAATAGCTGCCCGGCGTTTTTCCAATATGGGTTGTCTCGCTCTCCGTGAGATCGTTGTACAGCGTGCTGTCATCGACGGAAAACTCCGCGAGGGTGTGCCGCAGATAGACGCTCAGACGCGCGCCCGTGGTCGTGGCGGAATCCGCCTCCGGGAGCGTGAAGGCATAGGTCCGGCGGATGCCCGCATAATCCGGGATAACCTCCTCGGTGACGGAATCCGGCTGCAGGAGGAAGAAGGGATTGACCGCGTTCGCGTATCGCTCGGAGCCTGGGGCAAGATGAATGAGCACGACCAGCAGAACAGAGAGCGCGAATACCAGCACGGAGGCAAGCACTGCGGGAAGCGTTTTGCAGGATATCGCTTTCTTCATGGATTCAGCCTCCGCACGGGAAACCGCAGATGCGCGATCTCTCGCTGCACCTTTTCCGGCGTCAGCGGTTTCAGGATATATCCGCTGCAGTGGAGATCCAGCGCGTCGGCAGTGTATTCAGCGTGTCCGGTCAGGAAAATGATGTTGATATGCGGATTCACTTCCATCAGACTGCCGGCCAGATCGACCCCGCTCTCTCCGAACAGCTCGATGTCAAGAAACGCTGCGGCGACATGATTGCTTTCGGCAAAACGCAGCGCCTCCGCGCCGGTTTCGAAGCCGTAGATGTCCGCCCGGGGCAGGGTATCCTCAAAAATGTGGAGAAAACCTTTCAGTAGAACGGACTCATCCTCCACAATGATGATGATCGGCTGTTCGTCCGGGCCGTAGATCTCATCGAGCAGTTCGTAAGTCTGTACGCCGAGATGATGAGAAAGGCGGGAAAGCATTGTGATATCCGGCATCCGGTTTCCGTTTTCCCAGTTGCCGACGGTTTTGCGTGTCACGAACATCAGGTCGGCAAGCTGCTGCTGCGTAAGGTTCTTTTCCTGCCTCAGAACACGGATGCGCTTCCCAAAGGCTTCCAGAGATTGCATCGTGCTTTCTCCTTTCTTTACTGATACTGAAAACATTTCTATACCATTATATCAGTTTTTGCCTTGGAAAGCAAGGGAGGCTTCATTCTGTTCCCCCCTCTTGCGGTCTCTTCTATTCTGTCTGTATAATACAAAACAGACCATCTCGGAGGAGGAAGATCATTTGAAAAGAAGTGCGGTTTGCCTCACAGCGCTGACGGTGCTGTTGACGTTTCTGCTGACGAGCTGCGGCCTGGGCGGAAAGGGAAATATAACATCCGCCGAAGACCTGAACGACAGCCGGTACACCATCGGCGTCGATCAGGGCAGCGCGTCGGATCTGATCGCGGAGGAGTTATTTCCCGAGGCGAGATTTGAGTATTTCCCCGATAAGTTCATGGGATACCGGTCTGTGGCAGACGGAAAGATAGACGCATTCGTCTATGATCACAGGCAGATGGAGATCGCCATCGAAAACGGTCTTTCCGGTGTACGTCTTCTTGATGAGAAGCCGGACAAGGTGATCGATATTGCAGTGGGACTTTCGCCCGTCTCTGGGATCGACGGTCTGGAGGAGAAGATCAACGCATTTATTGCGGAGCTTCGTGCAGATGGAACACTGGACGATATGTTCCGCCGCTGGGTAGCCGATGGAGTGAGGAAAATGCCGGATATTCCGAAACCCGCCTCCCCGACGGAGC
Organism: Clostridia bacterium; assembly: GCA_017550315.1. GTDB lineage: Bacteria > Bacillota > Clostridia > Oscillospirales > CAG-272 > UMGS1696. The sequence goes on along the minus strand of JAFZPN010000028.1, from coordinate 5,468 downwards.
ACCTCACGGTCGGTACGTCCGGGATCGTGGAGCCCTTCAGCTACTACTGGGAGGACGTCCTCACCGGGTACGACATTGAGCTTGCCTTGCGTTTTGCGGCATGGCTGAACGCCGATCTGGAGTTTGAAATCTATGATTACGGTTCCATCGTCGCCGCTGCTCAAAGCGGGGATGTCGACTGCATCATGGCCTATCTGAACGTCACGAAGGAGCGCAGACAGGAGCTGCCGTTTTCTGATATCCTTTTTTCCGAAAGTGCGGGCATCATGGTTCGGGATGAGAATTCCACGGCCCCCCTCCCGGAATACGCGAGCTTTGAAGAATTGGAGGGGCGCCGCATAGGGGTCCTGACAGGTTCGGAGCAGCCGGAAATGGTGAGGGCGGCGATCCCGACGGCGCAGATCGAGTATTACACCGGCAGCGCGGACCTGTATCAGGCGCTGAAATCCCATAAGGTAGAGGCATTTTCGGAAGACGAGGTCATCATCCGCCTCATGACGGCGGGAGACGAAAGCGTATCCATGATACCGTCGTTTCTGGATGAAGCCGTTTTTGCCTTTGCCTTCCCCATGGATGATGAGGGCGAAGCTCTCCGTGCGGAGATCAGCAGGTTTGTCCGGTCCAAGTATGAGGACGGAACGATCGATGAACTGCATGAGATCTGGCTCGGCTCTGACGAGGAACGAAAGCAGCCTTCCGGCTGGGAATCGCTGCCCGCGGTGAACGGGACGCTCCGGGTGGCGGTAAACACGGAGAGCGTGCCCATGGTCTATATGAAGGATAACGCCATCGTGGGCTATGAAATCGACCTCCTGACCCTCTTTTGTTCTGCCGAAGGGTACGCGCTGGAACTGGAGGATATGGCTTTTTCCGCAGTACTCGCTGCGGTTCAGAGCGGCAAGTTTGATCTGGGTTCCGCGGCGATGTCGGTAACGGAGGAGCGTTCCAAGAGTATGCTGTTTTCCGAGCCGCACTTCAAGACGGGCGTGGCGCTTGCGGTCCGGACGGCGCACAGCGGCGAAAGGGAGGGATTGATCCGCCGTCTGGCATCCAGCTTTGAGAAGACGTTCATTCGGGAAAACCGCTGGCTGCTCTTCCTCAAGGGAATCGGCAACACCCTTCTGATCAGCATTCTCTCCATTCTCTTCGGCACGGCGCTGGGATTCGGCGTGTATTTGCTGTGCAGACGCGGCGGGCGGATCGCGTACGGCGTGACCCGGGCAGCGGTGTGGCTCGTGCAGGCAATACCGATTCTGGTGCTTTTGATGGTACTGTACTATCTGATTTTCGGAAAAGTTGCCGTCAGCGGGATCGCCGTCGCCGCCATCGGCTTTACGATCACCTTCGGCGCATCGGTATATGGGATGCTTTGCTCCGGCGTCGGTACGGTGGACAGGGGACAGACGGAGGCCGCGCTGGCCCTGGGCGTCGGCAGTCGGAGGACGTTTTTCGACATTGTCCTGCCCCAGGCGATACCGCATATTCTTCCCGCCTACAAGGGTGAGATCGGCTCGCTCATCCGGAGCACGTCGATCGTGGGCTACATCGCAGTGCAGGATCTGACAAAGATGGGCGATATCGTTCGCAGCCGGACCTACGAGGCTTTCTTCCCGCTGATCGTCGTAGCGCTCATCTACATTCTTCTGGCGGTTCTGGTCAATTTGGCAATCGGCGGAGTGATCGACCGGGTTGATCCGCGCAAGCGCACCCGCGACGCTGTTCTGAAGGGAGTGGACACCCATGATTAAGATCGAGCATCTGAAAAAGGCTTATCCCGACGCCACACCGCTGAAGGACGTGAACGCGGAGATACGCCGCGGAGACGTAATTTCGGTCATCGGTCCCTCCGGTACGGGCAAGAGCACGCTGCTGCGGTGTCTGAACCTGCTCGAGATGCCGACGGGCGGGCGGATCTTCTTCGACGGAGTGGAGATCACCGCTCCGGGATGCGATCTGAACCGCATCCGCCGCAGAATGGGCATGGTATTCCAGCACTTCAATCTGTTCGGCCACATGACCGTGATTGAAAACGTTATGTACGCACCGGTGAAGCTGCTGAAAAAGCCCCGGCAGGAGGCATATGACGACGGCATCCGCCTGCTTGCCGAGGTGGGCATGGCCGGACGGGCTCTGCACTATCCCGATGAATTGTCCGGCGGGCAGAAGCAGCGCGTTGCCATTGCCCGGACGCTGGCCATGGACCCGGATGTGATCCTTCTGGACGAGCCCACGAGCGCCCTCGATCCAACCATGGTTGGGGAGGTCGAAGAAGTCATAAAACAGCTCGCCGTGCAGGGCAAAACGATGATGATCGTGACCCATGAGATGCGCTTTGCCCGCGCTGTCTGCAATCGCGTGTTTTATATGGACGAGGGCGGCATATATGAAGACGGAACGCCGGAGCAGATCTTTGAAGCCCCTCAGCGGGAAAAGACCAGGCGCTTTATCCGGCAGCTCAAGGTTCTGGAAATACGGTTCGAGGGCCAGACTATCGATCTTTATGACGCGGGCTCCCGGATCCGGGCCTGGTGCGCGAAGCACGAACTGCCGTATGAGAAGGCTTACGCCATCATCCTCGCCCTGGAGGAGCTGATCCAGCAGATTTTGCTTCCCGAGCTTCCGGATCCGAAGATTCTGGCAGTTGTGGAGTACGACAAAAGCGGCGGTGAAGCCTCCATAGATGTGCTCTATAACGGCGGCTCCTTCGATCCGGTTTCCGGAGGGAATGAGCTGGCCTGCAAGCTGCTTCTCGGTACGGTGTCTGAGCTGAACCATGCGCCGATCCGCGAAGACGGATACACCAACCGCGTTCGCATCCTCATCCGGTAATGAAAGTCTCCGCCGCCTGCACAATACTGCCGGGCGGCGGAGTTTTTTCATTCTTTGAAGGCTTCATTCTGTTCCCCTCCATAGAAATACAAAATGTGTATTGTTATAATATTGGGTAAATGAGGCTCCGTCAGCGGAAGCTGAAAAGCCGAAAAAACGCAAGGAGAAAAAAGGAATGGAACAGCAAACTGTATATCGCAAGAAGAGTCTGGAGCGGATCCAGTCCCCGGAACAGCTGAACGACTATCTGCGCGTCACGAATCCGTCGGTGTGGGTCATCCTCGCGGCGGTGGCGCTGATTCTGGCAGGCGCGCTGATCTGGGGTTCTTTCGCATATATCGACAGCTTTGTCACAGGCACCGCGGAAGTAAAGGACGGCGTCATGACGGTCACTTTTGAAGACGAAGCGCTGGCGAAAAACGTGAAGGCCGGGATGAATGTCACGGTAGGCGACACTGTTTCCGCCATTGCCAGCGTCGGACGCGCTTCGGACGGAAGCCTGTTTGCCCAGGCACAGACCGCGCTGGCCGACGGCTCGTATCAGGTGAAGGTCAGCTACAGGCAGACACAGGTTCTTGATCTTCTGTTCAACTGAGAGGGCTGCGCAGATGAAAAAAAACAAAATCAAACAGCCCGTGAACACGGGAAGGGTCAAGGTCCCCGTCGTGATGCAGATGGAAGCGCTGGAGTGCGGCGCCGCCTCCCTCGCGATGGTGATGGCCTATTACGGGAAATGGGTTCCGCTGGAGCAGGTGCGGCTGGACTGCGGCGTGAGCCGGGACGGATCCAGCGCGAAGAACGTTCTGATAGCCGCCCGGAGCTACGGCTTCAAAGCCCAGGGCTTCCGCGCCGAGCTGAGCGCGATCAAAGCCAAGGTGAACTATCCCTGCATCATTCACTGGAACTTCAACCACTTTGTCGTGCTTTGCGGCATCAGGGGAAACTATGCGTACATAAACGATCCCGCCCGGGGCGAAGTCAAGGTTCCGATGGAGGAATTCGACAAGTCCTTCACCGGCATCTGTCTTCAGATCACGCCGGGAGAGGACTTCGAGCCGAGCGGAAAACGGAAAAGTACGCTGGCCTTCGCCCGCAAGCGTCTGGTCGGCGCGGGAACAGCCGTGGCGTTCGTGATGATCTCGGCGGTCATCGGCTACCTGTTCGGAATTATCAATCCGATCTTTTCCCGCTTCTTTATGGATCGCCTGCTCACCGGGGAGAACCGTGAGCTTCTGATGCCCTTCCTCGGGCTGCTCGCGCTGATGGGACTGCTTCAGATCACCGTTGCCTGGGTGCAGGCGATCTACAGCATGAAAATCAACGGCAAAATGGCGCTGGTGGGCTCCAGTTCCTATATGTGGAAGGTACTCCGGATGCCCATGGAGTTCTTTTCCCAGCGCATGTCGGGCGATATCCTCCAGCGTCAGGGGACGAACGCTTCCATTGCCGGCACACTGGTGAACACCTTCGCTCCCCTGTTGCTCAACACCGCCATGATGGTTTTCTATCTCGTGGTCATGCTGCGGTACAGTGTGTCCCTGACCATCGTCGGATTCGTGACCATCGCGCTGAACCTGTTCCTCTCGCAGTACATCTCGGCCAAGCGCGTGAACATCACACGCGTCCAGATGCGGGACAGCGGCAAGCTGGCAGCCGCCACGGTCTCCGGCGTGCAGATGGTGGAGACCATCAAGTCGAGCGGCGCGGAAAACGGCTACTTCCAGAAATGGTCGGGCTATCAGGCATCCGTCAACGCGGCAAGCGTGAAATTTACGAGGCTCAATCAGTACCTCGGCATGATCCCGGGCCTGCTCAATTCCCTCGCAAGCTCCGCCGTGCTGGTGCTGGGCGTGTGGCTCGCCATGCGCGGTGAATTCACCCTCGGCATGATCCTGACGTTCCAGGGCTTTCTGAGCGCGTTTATGGCGCCCGCCATGACACTAATTTCCGCCGGCCAGACCATTCAGGAGATGCGCACGCAGATGGAGCGCGTCGAGGACGTGATGGAATACCCGACGGACCCGAACTACTCCGACGAACCGCTGAGCGAAGAAAGCGATTATTCCAAGCTCCGCGGCAATGTGGAGCTGAAGGACGTCTCCTTCGGCTACTCGCGCCTCGGCAAGCCGCTCATCGAGCATTTTTCCATGTCGATGAAGCCCGGCAGCCGCGTGGCCTTCGTCGGCACCTCCGGATGCGGCAAGTCTACCCTCTCCAAGCTGATCTCCGGACTGTATCAGCCCTGGAGCGGCGAGATCCTCTTCGACGGCAAGCCGATCTCCGAGATCGACCGGACGGTATTCACCAGCTCCGTGGCGGTAGTGGACCAGGACATCGTGCTGTTCGAGGACACCATCGCGAACAACATCAAGATGTGGGACGACTCTATCGCGGATTTTGAAATGATCCTTGCCGCGCATGACGCGCAGATCTACGACGACATCATGGCGCGGGAAGGCGGCTTTTACGGAAAACTGATCGAGGGCGGCAAGGACCTCTCCGGCGGCCAGCGGCAGCGGCTCGAGATCGCCCGGGTGCTGGCTCTGGATCCTTCGGTCATCATCATGGACGAGGCGACCTCCGCGCGGGACGCCAAGACGGAATACGAGCTTGTGAAAGCCGTGAAGAAGCGCGGCATC
>JAFZPN010000027.1 GCA_017550315.1 Clostridia bacterium | reverse complement strand
TACTGGTTCTTACGCGAGCTCGAGGAGCACGGGACGAAGGAGGGGCGCATCTACCGCCTCGACGGGTATCTCTTCCCGGACACCTATGAGTTCTACCTCAATTCGAGCGAGGTGACGGTGCTGAACAAGATGCTCCGCCGCTTCGCGCAGATCTTCACGCGGGAGTACCGGAACCTGTGCGCCGAGCTCGGCTTCACGGTCGACGAGATCGTGACGCTCGCGTCCATGATCGAGAAGGAAGCCGCCGCGCCGTCGGAATTTCTGCAGGTCTCCTCTGTCTTCCACAACCGTTTGAAGATCCCGGACGTCTTCCCGCGCATGGAATCCGACGCGACGGTCGTCTACGCCATCGCGCACGATACCGGGGAGCGCACGGTCGACCTCTACTACGACACGCCGTACAACACGTACCAGCATGACGGACTCCCGCCGGGACCCATCGCGAATCCCTCGGCGTCCGCTCTGCTCGCGGCGCTGACGGTGCAGGAGACGCCGTACTACTACTTCGTGTCCGGCATGGGAACGACGTTCTTCTCGGAGACGAAGGAAGAGCACGATCAGCATATCGCCGAGATCCGGGCGGCCGCACAGGCATCCGGCGGCGAGCTGACGAACATCCCGCAGATCTACGTGGAACCCGAACCGAAGCCCGCAGAGTCCCAGCAGGGCGGCGAGCAGTCGTCCGGGACCGATCCGTGGACCGAGGGCGGAACGGGCGGCCAAAGTGGCGGCCAGAGTAGCGGATCCGGAACGGGTACGGGGACCGGCACGACCGGAACCAGCCCGAACTGGTGGGAAAACATCGACTGGAGCAACCCGCTCTTCTGGGGGGTCGACTGGGATCACCCGGAAACCTGGTCGGACGAAGTGCGCCAGGCGGTCGGGTATCCGTAATCCCGAGCCCCGCGCGGCAAATGCCAAAAAGAGGCAAATCACGAAGAGCGGTTTGCCTCTTTTCTTGCGGCGGATCCCGCCCCGGCCATCGACGCGACCTCCGCGCCGAAGAGGAGGAGCAGCATCCGGAAATACAGCCGGAGCATCAGCAGCGTGACCGCGGCGAAGGCTCCGTAGAGCGGGGAGGAATCCGCGCCGACCGCCGCCGCCATGGGGTCGAGCGCCTCGAACGCCATCCATCCGACGGCAGCCGTGAAGGCGCCCTTCCACGATCCCGCATCCCCGCCCGCCGCGCGGTACACCAGCCCGATCGCGGCTGTCAGCGCGGCGAGGGAGAGGATGCCTTCGATCCGCGCGAAGCACGCCGGGACAGCGCCTGACGAGACGAGCAGAAACGCGGCGGAGGCGATCAGGGCGGCAAGTGTCGCGGCGACGGGTTTGAGGCGTCGGGCGATGGGAGATCCCTCGTCGCCGTCGAAGATCCGGCAGAGACCGCGGCGGACGGCGGAGATCCCGCGCGATGCGGACCAGAGCGTCGCGGCGGCGCTGACGGACAAGAGCGGCACCCCCGGCGTATCGGCCAGCTCCCGGGCGATCGCGCCGAGGAACGCGTCATACTCTCCGGGCAGGGGCAGGCGGGAGAGCAGGACCTGTGCCGAATCGGGCATGAGCGCGCCGGTCAGACTCAGCAGCAGCGAACAGAACGGCACGGCGGACGTGATGAGAAAGAACGACGCCTCGGCGGCCCGGAGCGTCACCTGATCCCGCGCGGCGGCATGCGCGAGACGCCTGACAAGGCGGATGAGCGGCGACAGGGAACAGACGCGGGACACGGCGGCCTCCTCTCTGCCCGCGGGCGTTTGTTTTCAAGAATTCAAGAATCAGTATAATCCGTTTTCCCGAAAATATGCCGGGGAGAGGGAAAGACAGACCATCGGAGAAAGGACATCCCATGGATACGAAAGACGGAAAAGCGGTCGGCGAAAAGCTCGTCGCGGCGGCCATGCTGAACGCGGACGGCCCGGCGGCGGAGGGCATCTCGGCGGATTTCGTGAAGATCCGCGCCCGCATCGACCGCGTGGTGCAGTCCCCGATTTCCGCAGGCGAGCCGCCGAAGGGCCCGATCCACACGGCGGACTATACGGTGAAGCTGCCCGACATGGCAGGCGCAGCGCGCGCGGATCAGCCGACGGAGGGGGAGAATCCCCTTCTGCGGCAGGCGGCGAAGTACGAGGCCCCGTATGCGGCGGTCCCGAGAGTGGTGGGGGATGCGGAATGAAGGAACGGCGTGACATCACGGAAATGACGGCGGCGAAGCTCTCGGATGCGCTTCACCGGCGCGAGCTCTCGGCCGTGGAAGCGGCGACGGCGTATCTCAGCCGGATGACGGTGCGGGAGGCGTCCGTCAACGCCTACATCACCCCGACGGCGCGGCGCGCGCTCACGGCAGCGGCAGCAGCGGATGGGCGGCTTGCGGAGGAAAATGCGCCTGCGCTCTGCGGCATCCCCTACGCGGCGAAGGACAACCTTGCCGTGGCGGACATCCGGATGAGCTGTGCCTCGGAGATGCTGCGCGATTTCGTGCCGGCATATACCGCGGCGGCTGTCGAGCGCGCGGATGCGGCCGGATGCGTGCTCCTCGGCAAGACGAATCTCGACGAGTTCGCGATGGGATCCTCGACCGAGCGCTCGATTGCGGGACCGACGCACAATCCGCTGGACCTTGCGTGTTCCGCGGGCGGCTCGTCGGGCGGATCGGCTGCGGCGGTAGCGGCGCACGAGGCGGTCTGGGCGATCGGATCGGACACGGGCGGCAGCGCGCGTCAGCCGGCGTCCTTCTGCGGGCTGGTCTCGCTCAAACCGACGTACGGGCTCGTCTCCCGGCGCGGCATGACGGAGCTGGCGTCCTCCCTCGACTGCGTCTGCCCGATCACCAGGACGGTGACGGACTGCGCGCTCGCGACGAATCTTCTCGCGGGAGCCGACAAGGGCGACATGACGACGTTTGCGTCCGACGAGGACTATGCCGACGGGCTCGACGCGGGGGTCTCCGGGATGAAGATCGGGATCCTCGGGCCGGAGAGGCTCGCGGAATGCGAACCCGCGGTGCGCCGCGCGATGGACAGGGCGGGACGGCTGCTTGAGGGCCTCGGCGCACGCATCGAAGAGGTCGATCTGCCGCTCGAGATGGCGCTCGAGATCTATATGGTCGTGGCCGCGGCGGAGGCGTCGTCGAATCTCGCCCGCTTCGACGGTCTGCGCTACGGACTCCACGGGGAAGGCGAGACGGCGTCGGAGATGATGCGCTCGGCCCGTTCCGCGGGATTCGGCGACGAGGTGAAGCGGCGGATCCTCACGGGAGCCTACGCGCTCTCCTCGACGTACGGGGGCGGCTACTACCGCAAGATCAAGGCGGCGCAGGCGACGGTCTGCCGGGAAACGGACGCCTCCCTCGACGCCTTCGACGCGGTGCTCCTGCCCACGGCTTCGGGCGTAGCGTTCCGGCTCGGGAGCTATGCGGACAATCCGACGGCCATATATCGGAGCGACAGCTTCACGACCATCGCGAATCTCACGGGCCTGCCCGCGCTCCAGTTCCCCGGAGGCGGCGACGGTCATCTTCCCGTCGGGCTCTCACTCATGGGGAAGAAGCGTTCGGAGAAGACGCTGTTCCGGGCAGCTTATGCGCTCGAAGCGGAGCTTTCCGCATTTCTCGGAAGGGAGGTCGGCCGCGATGCCGTCGGATATGGAAAAGCGTACTGAGATTACGGAACTATACGAGGCGGTGATCGGGCTCGAGGTGCACGTGGAGCTCAAAACGGGGCGGAAGATCTTCTGTTCCTGCCGCGCGCACTTCGGGGATACGCCCAACTCCTGCGTCTGCCCGGTCTGCCTCGGGATGCCGGGTGCGCTCCCGGTCCTCTCGGATGAGGCGGTCGCGCTGGCGGTCAGGGCGGGCCTTGCGCTCGGATGCCGGATCAACCGCCGTTCGTGGTTCGATAGGAAGAATTATTATTATCCCGACCTGCCGAAGGGATACCAGATCACCCAGCTCGAGCGCCCGATCTGCGAGGGCGGTGCGGTCCCGATCGAGACATCCGAGGGAAAGCGGTCCGTTCCGCTCATCCGCATCCACATGGAGGAGGACGCCGCGAAGCTCATCCATCGGGGCGGCGAGACCCTCGTCGACTACAACCGCGCGGGCGTGCCGCTCATCGAGATCGTCAGCGAGCCCGCGATGCGCACCCCGGAGGAGGCCAAGGCCTATCTGAACGCCCTGCGCCGCATCCTCAGCTACATGGGCGTCTCGGACTGCCGCATGAACGAGGGATCGCTCCGCTGCGACGTGAACATCTCGGTCCGGCGGCGCGGGGATCCCGATCTCGGCGTCAAGTGCGAGATCAAGAACGTCAACTCCGTGAACTACGTGGGCCGCGCGCTCGAGGAGGAGATCCTGCGCCAGACCGCCTTGCTCGAGGCGGGCGAGGAGATCCGGCCGGAGACCCGCCGCTTCAACGAGGACACGGGGAAGACCGAGAAGATGCGGGACAAGGAAGGCGCGGTCGACTACCGCTACTATACGGAGCCGAACCTGCCGCCGATCGTGCTGACCGACGACTGGATGGCCGCCGTGACCGCCTCGATGCCGCCGATGCCGGACGATGCCGCCGCGGCGCTGATCCGGGACTATGACGTCAAGCCGGATAACGCCGTCCTGCTCACCGCGTCGGTCTGGCTCACGGATTACTACACCCGCTGCGCCGCCGCCACGCCGTATCCCGCCGTCTGCGAGAGCCTCTTCGTCGGGGAGATCCTCGAGCGGCTCGGGAGGGACGAGGAGCGGGAATACCTCTCGCCGGAAGCCCTTGCCGCGATCTGTGCTCTCATGGGAGAGGGAAAGATCGTCAGCGGGCAGGCGAAGCGGCTCGTGCACCTCGCGGCGGAGAGCGGAGAAGATCCCGCCGTCATCGCCGGACGTGAATCGATGCTCAAGATCTCCGACGAGGACGCGCTCGCCCCCTATGTCGACGCCGCCATCGCCGCCTCGGAGAAGGCCGTGGCCGATTACCGGCGCGGAAAGGTCGCGGCGATCCGCCAGATCCTCGGCACGGTGATGCGGGAGAGCGGCGGACGGGCGGACCCCCTCGTCGCCGGACGGATGCTCGAAGAGCGCCTCAAAAACTGAATCGAAATCCGGAGCGGAACCCCTCAAAAGCTGTCGCAGAACGCGGCGGCTTTTTTTTGTTTTCCGGGTGAATAATCCCGCGGGGAGGACGGGGGAGCCGACGGGGTCGCCGTTCCCGGAAAATAATCGAAAAAAACTTGATAAACCCTGCGTTTCCCCCTTGATTTTCCTTTGCAAATCGGTTATAATAACGGTAACGTGGTGAATAAGGGTGCCTTATGGTGCCGAAGGGAGGAAAAAGAGATGCTGCTCGGTCGTGTGACGCATTCCCTGGATGCGAAAAACCGGATCATTATCCCGTCGCGCTTTGCGGAAGAACTGCACGGCAAGCTGACGCTCTTCCCCTCGATCACCGAATACTGCATCCAGCTCTACGATGAGCCGGAGTGGCTGAAATTCTATGCGAAGATCACGGCCCTCCCGGATTCCGAAGTTCACGAGCTGAAGCGCTACCTCTTCTCCAATTCCGCGAGCGTCGTCCCCGATACCCAGAACCGCGTGCAGATCCCGCAGGACATGCTCGAATACGCGGGGATCGCGAAGAACGTCATCACGGTCGGCGTCGGCGACTACTGCGAGATCTGGGGTCAGGAAACCTATGAACGCGACCGGGTGGCCGAGAAGCCCGCGGGCCTCTTCGAGACGATGAAGAAGCTCGGGCTCTGAGCCTCCCGCAAAACCCGGAGAGGTGCGGCGAATGGAATTTTCACATGTATCGGTCATGGCGAAGGAGGTCATGGACGCGCTCTGCCCGGAGCGGGGCGGCGTCTACGTCGACTGCACGGCGGGCGGCGGAGGCCATTCCTTCGAGATCGCAAAGCGTCTCCCCGCGTCTTCACGCCTCGTGTCCTTTGATCAGGATGACGAGGCGATTGCCGCCTGTAAGGAGCGGCTTGCCCCGTTCGCGGATCGCGTGACGGTGGTGAAAACAAACTTCCGAAACCTCGCGGCAGCCCTCGATTCCTTGGGGATCGCGCGCATCGACGGCGTACTGTGGGACCTCGGCGTCTCCTCCCATCAGCTCGACGACGGGGAGCGCGGATTCTCCTACATGAAGGAAGCGCCGCTCGACATGCGCATGGATCGGACCGCACAGAAAACCGCGTACGACGTGGTGAACGGGTACGACGAAGGCGAGCTCGTCCGGATCCTGCGGGACTGGGGCGAAGAACGCTTCGCCGCCCGGATCGCTGCAAGGATCTGCCAGAAGCGCGCCGAGCGTCCCATCGAGACCACGACGGCGCTCGCCGAGATCATCTCGGAGGCGATCCCGGCAGCCGCCAGACGGGCAGAAGCCCAGAACCCCGCGCGGCGGAGCTTTCAGGCGATCCGTATCGAGGTCAACGGCGAGCTCGATGCCATCGCCCCCTCGATCGAAGCGGCGGTCGAGCGGATGAACCCGGGCGGACGGCTTGCCCTTATCACCTTCCATTCGCTCGAGGACCGCATCGTCAAGGACACGTTGAGGACCCTCGCGACGGGATGCACCTGCCCCCCGGAATTCCCGGTCTGCGTCTGCGGAGGCAAACCGAAGATCCGGCTCCTCTCGAAGAAGCCGATCCTGCCGGGCAGGGAAGAGCTCGAAGAAAACCCCCGCTCCCACAGCGCGAAGCTGCGGACGGCGGAAAAAGTATAAACCGGTACAAATCTGCGGAAAGGAGGACGCCATGGCGGAAGAATACGCGCTTGCCGACAAACTGAAACAGCAGTTCCGCGGAAGAGGAGCATCCGTATCCGGCATGCGGGCGACCTCCACTTCCGAACTGATGCACCGTGCGGAAATGGGCCGCGATCCCGGAGAAAACGTCTCCGAAGAGGCCTTCCGCGAACTGAACGGCAATCCTTCCCGCGAGAAATCGTACCGCTCCGCGGCTCCGCACCGGAATCCGGAGTCCGAGGGGGCAGCCCCGTCCCGCCCGAGACCGCAGGCATCCCGCCGCTCCGACGTCAACGAACAGATCGTCGGGCGCGGACACATCCCGTATAATCCGCCCGCCCCGCCCTCCGACCCGAAATCCGCACGCGAGGCGAAGAAAGCCGCGAAACGGCGCGAACGGGAACGCAGAAAGCGCGATAAGCAGCGCGAAGAGGCGGCGTCCGGCGCGAACGAGATCGTCGTCACCCGCGGGAACTTCCCGGTGGCGTTCCTCGCGCTCTGCCTCGTCGCGATCGTCGTGATCTTCTCCCTCGTGGAGAGCTTCGCGAAGGTCTATCAGACGCAGAACCGCATCTCCGGCATGGAGGCGCAGCTCGAAGAGCTCCGGGAGACCGCGGACGGCCTGCGGCTCAAGCTCGACGAGAAGAACGACATCCGCACGATCCGCGACATCGCGGTGGGCGAGCTCGGGATGACCGAAGAGGAATCCCTGCAGCGACGGTTCGTCTCGATCTCCGACGGCGAGCGCATCGAGCTTCTCGAGAGCGAAGAGAGCGGGACAAGCCCCGGCGGCGTCCTCTTCTCCTCGGTTTACTCCTCCCTGCGCGACTTCTTTGAACGGTTCCGCTGAACAACGCAATACACGGGCTGCACCGGCTCTACGGCAGCCCGTTCCTTTTCCGGAATACCCGGGAGCGGCGCGGCATACAATCCCTGCGATACCGGCCGCCGACTCCCCCGAGAGGACTTCGATATGAACCGAGAAATCAACCGCATCGACCGCATCTCCTCGAAGCGCGTGCGCCTGACCTTCTTTGTGTTTCTGGCGGCGGCGCTCGTGATCGTGGCGCGTCTCGCGAAGCTGCAGATCGCGGATCACGAATACTATGAATCCCGCGTGCTCAACCAGCTCACCCGGGACACGGCGATCACCCCGGAGCGCGGCACAATCATGGACCGCAACGGGAACATCCTCGCCACCAACAAGACGGTCTACAACGTCATCCTCTCCCCGCACGACATCCAGACGACCATGGATTCCGACCTGAAAAAGAATGCGGACGACGACCCGGAGAACGACGTGCGCTATACCTGGGAGGACACGGACTACCAGATCTTCTACAACGGCACCCAGCTTGACGAGCTGATCGCGACGGTCCTCTCGGGCTATCTCCCCGGTACCAGCCGGAGCGAGATCTACGAGCGCGCGCACCGCCTCAACCGCTATTACGAGCTGATCGCGCGCAGTGTCGAGGAGGACATCGCCGACAAGATCGAATCGTTTGTGGCGAAGTACAATCTCCGCGACGAGGTGTATTTCGAGGCGTCCTCGAAACGGTATTACCCGCGCGACGACCTCGCCTGCCATGTGATCGGCTTCACCAACGCGGACGGCGTGGGCGTCTACGGCCTCGAAAAGTATTACAACAATGTCCTCGAAGGGACCTCCGGGCGCTACATCCTCGCGCAGGACGCCCAGAACAACGACATGCCGTTTGAATACGAGCGGTTCATCGAGGCGACCAACGGCTACAACATCGTCACGACGATCGACATGTACATCCAGTACGAACTGGAAAACCAGCTCGAGAAGACCTACATCGAATCCGGCGCGGCGGACCGCGTGTGCGGCATGGTCTTCGACGTGAACACCTGCGGCATCCTCGCGATGGCCGTCTATCCCTCCTTCGACCTCAACAGCCCGAGCACGCTCGATCCCTATTCCGCGGCGCAGCTCGAATCGACGGGCCTTGAAAAGAACTCGGACGAATACCTCGCGGCGTACAACCAGCTCCTGCTCGCGATGTGGAACAACAAGTGCATTTCCGAGACCTACGAGCCCGGCTCGACGTTCAAGGTCGTGACGACCTCCATGGCATTCGACGAAAACGTCGTGCATGAGAACGACTACTTCACCTGTACGGGCTCCTACACGGTCGAGGGATGGCCGCATCCCATCTCCTGCGCGCTCACGTCCGGTCACGGCACCGTCCCGTTCTACTACGGTCTCCAGCAGTCCTGCAACCCGACCCTGATGCAGGTGGCGGAGCGCATCGGACGCGAGACCTTCTACGAGTACTTCCAGGCATTCGGCTATACCGAAAAGACAGGGATCGACCTGCCCGGCGAGACGTGGAACATCTATCACGCCTTCCGCGACTTCACGAACGTCTCCCTCGCCGTGTACGCCTTCGGCCAGACCTTCCGTACCACCCCGATCCAGCAGCTGCGCGCGATCACGGCGGTGGCCAACGGCGGGTATCTCATGACCCCGCACCTGCTCAAGGAGATCGTGGACGACGACGGCAACGTCATCCAGTCCTACGAGCCCGAAGTGGTGCGCCAGATCGTCTCGACGAACACCTGCGACCGGATCACCGCGATCCTCGAAGAAGGCGTGGCAACCGACGGCGCGGCGAAGAACGCCTACGTCAAGGGCTACCGCGTCGCCGCAAAGACCGGTACGTCCGAGAAGAAGGACGAATTCGACGAAAACGGCAACACGCCGTACCGCGTCGGATCCACCGTGGCCTACGCACCGGCGGACGATCCGCAGATCTCGGCCATCATCATCGTCGACAAGCCCCTCGATGCCGGCCCCTACGGCGGCGTCGTTGCGGCTCCGTATATCTCGAACCTCCTGTCCTACGTCCTCCCGTACCTCGGCGTCGAGCCGCAGTACACGACCGAGGAACTGGCGGCGCTCGACGTCATGCTCTCGAACTACGTGGGAGCGACGCTCGAGAACACCATCGCCGACCTCTCGTGGCGCGGCTTCCAGTACGAGATCGTCGGGAACGGCGATACCATCACGGCGCAGGTCCCGGAGGCAGGCTCCCGGATCTCGAGCGACACGGGTGTCTTGATCCTCTACACCGGCGACGAGATCCCGCAGGAGACCGTCACGGTGCCGGATCTCCTCGGCATGAACGCCTACAATGCGAACAACGCCGCGGTGTCGGCAGGTCTGAACGTGACCTTCTCCGGCTCCACGAACGGCACAACGGCGACCGTCATCCGGCAGTATCCGGCGGCGGGGACCATGGTGACGCGCGGCACGGTGGTCACGATCGAACTCCGCCACCTCGACGGCACCGACTGATACAAGCAAAAAGGATTTCCAAACAGACGTCCAGAGAACGACGAAAGGGAGGAAATCCGATGCAGAAAGACAGACTGTTTGACGGGATCCCCGTCCGGGGCCAGACTCCGGCCGCAGAGATCCGGGAGATCTACTCCGATTCGCGCCGCGTGACGCCGGGATCGCTCTTCGTCTGCCTCGCGGGGAGGCGGTTCGACGGTCACGACTTCGCGGCGGACGCTCTCAGGCGGGGGGCTGCCCTCGTGCTCGCGGAGCGGATGCCGGAGGGCGTCGATCCCGGGCGGGTGCTTCTCACCGAAGATACCCGGCGGGCGGAATCGCGCCTCTGGCACAACCTCACGGAACGCGCGGCGGACGCGATGCAGAAGATCGCCGTCACCGGCACGGCAGGGAAGACCTCCGTCGCGTTTCTCACGGCGGCGATCCTCCGGGCGTGCGGGCGGCGGGTCGGACTCATCACCACGGTCCGCGCGGAAGCCGACGGTCAGGAAATCGGACTCGGGGACAACGGCGGATCGTCCGTATGCGACATTCCCGGCGCGATGACGACGCCCGATCCGGAGTACTTCTTCGGCGCCGTCTGGCGGATGAAGGACGCGCGCTGCGACACGCTCGTCTATGAGGCGTCGTCCCAGTCCCTGGCGCTCGAAAAGACCTCGGCGATCGTCCCGGACGCAGCGGTCTATACCAACCTCACCCCGGAGCACCTCGACTGCCACGGGACGATGGAGGAGTATTTCCGGGCAAAGGCGTCCCTGATGCGGGGCGTGCGGCGCGCGGTCGTCAACCTCGACGATCCGTGGATGGCACGGTTGCCTGAGATGTTCCCGGACGCCGAGATCCTCGGCTGCACGGCCAAAGCCGATCCGCGGGCCGCTATCGCGGCGACGGAGATCGAAGAGCGGGGCGCCGACGGGATCGCGTATCGCTGGCAGTCCCCGCGCGCTGCCTTCCGGGTGCGCTGTCCGCTGCCGGGGCGGTATTCCGTGATGAACACCATGGAAGCCGCGGCGGTGTCGACCTTCCTCGGCGCGGATCCCGACGAGATCCGGGGCGCGCTCGCCGGATTCCGGGGCGTGCCGGGCAGACTGGAACGCATTCAGATCCCAGATCCGGATGCGCCGCGCGTCTTCATCGACTACGCGCACACGCCGGACGCGCTCGCGCAGGTGACAGAGATCCTCGCGCGGTCGGGACCGCTCACGGTGGTCTTCGGATGCGGGGGAGAGCGGGACCGTACGAAACGGCCCGGAATGGCGCAGGCCGCGCAGCGCTGTGCGGCGTACGTCGTCATCACGGAGGACAATCCGCGCGGCGAGGATCCGGACGCGATCTTCCGGGATATCCTTGAAGGCATGGATCCCGGAAAGCCCTACGCGCTGATCCCGGATCGCCGGTCGGCCATCCGGCATGCGCTCACGGTCACGGGACGGGGCGGGATCGTGCTTCTCGCCGGAAAAGGACATGAAAAATACGAGATCCGCGCGGACGGCAGGCATCCCTTCGACGAAGCCGCCGTCGTCCGGGAATATTACCGGGAGCGCGGAGCGGAAAACATAGAATACGGTTCGCCCGAGAGAACGGGCGGGACGCGGAAAGAGCAGGAGTGAACGAGATGAGTGTGGAACTGAAACTGAAAACATGGACGGCGGCGGAGATCGCCGGGGCGACGGGCGGCGCGCTCGAACTGTACGGCGGCGCGGCGGAGGACGAGGTCGTCAGGGCAGTCGCCATCGATTCCCGGGAGGCCGGGACCGGCACCCTCTTCGCGGCCATCAAGGGCCAGAAGGCGGACGGAAACACCTTCATCCCGCAGGCTCTCGCGGCCGGCTCCTCCTGCTTCCTCTGCCAGTTCGTCCCGGACGAGGCGAAGGAGAGCGGCGCACCGTTCGCGGCGATCCTCGTCGAGGACACCGTTGCGGCGCTCGGCAGACTTGCCTCGTATCACCGGAACTTCACCCGCGCAAAGTTCGTCGCGGTGACCGGATCGGTCGGCAAGACCACGACGAAGGAATTCATCTACGCCGTGTCGTCGGCTGTTTTCCGCACGCACAAGACGCAGGGGAACTACAACAGCGTGATCGGCATGCCGCTGACGATCTTCGGGATCGCGCCGGAGGACGAGGTGGTCGTCCTCGAGATGGGCATGAGCGCGCTCGGCGAGATCGAAACCATGTCGAAGATCGCGAGACCCGACATCGCCGTCGTCACCAACATCGGCACCTCGCACCTCGCGTCCCTCGGCACGCGGGAAAACATCTGCCGCGCGAAGATGGAGATCCGGCTCGGTCAGCCCGAGGACGGCATTCTCCTTCTCAACGCGGACGAACCCCTGCTCGTCGCAGAGGCGGAACGCCTTGCGAAAAAGCCGAAGCTCATGAGCGTCTACAACCACACGGGCGACTTCCGCGCGGTGAACATCCGGCAGAAGGTCGACGGCCTCGTCTATGACCTGATCTACGCGAACAAGGCCGTGACGAACGTGGAGATCCCCGCGCTCGGGAAACACAACGTCTACAACTCCCTCGCGGCTTACGCGGTCGGGACCTTCCTCGGCATGACCGACGAGCAGATCCGGCGCGGACTCAAGCTCTTCGTCGGCGCGGACCGCCGTCAGAAGATCTACGACGTCGGCGGGATCACGGTCATCGACGACTGCTACAACGCCTCCCCGGAATCCATGCGGGCCGCGATCGACGTGCTCGTCTCCATGGCGGCGAAGAAGAACGCCCGCCCCGCCGCGCTCCTCGGCGACATGCTGGAGCTCGGCGAATACTCCCGCCTGATGCACGATCAGATCGGCCAGTACGCCGCACAGATGCAGATCCAGAAGCTCTTCTGCTTCGGCATGATGGCGGACATCGTGGCCGAGGCGGCGATCAAGAAGGGGATCCGGGCGGAGAACGTCTTCGTCTCCCTCGATACGCGCGACGCGCAGGGCATGGCCGACATGATCCTCGGCGCGCTTGGTCCCGGCGACATCCTCCTCGTGAAGGCGAGCCGCGCCATCGCCGCCGAACGCGTCATCGAGTGCATGAAAAAGAGAAAAGCCCGCAAAAAGCGCGGATAAAAGGATAAGAAACACAAAGGACGTTCAACATGACTACCAGCATTCTGTTCGCCGCCGTATTTCTCGTGACCTTTCTCGTGACGGTCCTCGTCTCGAAAAAGCTGATCCCCGTCCTGAAGAGCAAGAAGATGGGCCAGAAGATCCTCGACATCGGCCCGCGCTGGCACAAGAGCAAGGAGGGGACCCCGACGATGGGCGGCATCGCGTTCATCGTGGCGATCCTTCTCTCGGGCATCGCGGCGTGCGTCTGGATCGGCGTCCGCGACGGGATCCGGGCGGCTCTTCCGCTGGCCTTCACCCTCGCCCTGGGTCTGGCGGGCGGCCTCATCGGATGCGTGGACGACCTCGCGAAGCTGCGCAAGAAGCAGAACGAAGGGCTGACCGCGGCGCAGAAGTTCCTTCTCCAGCTCCTCGCGGCGGGCCTCTACCTCCTCGGAATGGCGCTCGTGCTCGGCGCGGACACGGAAGTCTATTTCCCCTTCATCGACAAGAGTGTTGATTTCGGAATCTTCTACTACGTCGTCGCCCTGCTCCTCATCACGGGCGTGATGAACAGCGTCAACTTAACGGACGGGCTCGACGGCCTCTGCTCCGGCGTCACCCTCGTCGTCGGCGTCTTCTTCACCGTCGCGGGACTCCTCACAGGCCTCGCCGAGCCGGATCCGACGCTCGTTACCCTCGGCGCGCTCCTCATCGGCGGGTGCGCCGGGTTCCTCGTCTACAACTTTTATCCGGCGCGCGTCTTCATGGGCGACACGGGCTCCCTCTTCCTCGGCGGGCTCGTGGTCGGCGGCGCGTTCATGATGAAGAATCCCCTCCTCGTGATCGTCTTCGGCATCTGGTACATCATCGAGACCGCGTCGGTCATGCTGCAGGTCGGGTACTTCAAGCTCACCCACGGAAAACGGCTCTTCAAGATGAGCCCGATCCACCATCACTTTGAAAAATGCGGCTGGTCGGAGATCAAAATCGGCGTCATGGCCATGATCCTCACCGCCGTCGGATCCGCGCTCTCCCTCCTCTGGGGACTGAGATGACGCGGAGAAAGATAAACCCGGTTAAAAACCAAAGCAAAGGAGGCGCGGCCGCGTGAACGAATATCCGACGAAGAACCCTTCCCATGCCCGCCGGGATCCCGACGCCGTGACCCGCGCGTCCGGTGCAAATCCCTCCGGCAGACCGTCCGGTGTAAGATCCTCCGGCAGCCGACCCGCCGCGCAGCAGAGCCCGACCCAGCAGGGGGGGGCACGCCGCACGAATGCCAATCCGAATCCCGCGGCGCCGGTGAGGCAGACCCACGCGGTCCGCTCGCCCGAAGAGACGGGTGCGGTGAGACAGAACGCCTCCCGCATCTCCTCCGGCGCATCCCGGAACCGCCCGTCGAACTCCCGTTCGCTCGCGTCCTCCGAACCCTCCGATCTCGTCGCGGCATACGAGGAAAGACGCCTCGCCCGGCGGGAAGCCCGGGAGGAAAAGCGGCTTATCAGGAAAGAGGAGCGCACCGAAGCACAGGTCGAGAAATGGGAGAAGCAGGATCAGGCCGAAAACGCGTGGCAGCGGGGGATCGTCCGCGTGCGCAGCGGGATCGACCGGCCGCTGCTCGTGCTGGCGCTCGTGCTGCTCGCCCTCGGATCGATCACGGTCCTCAGCGCGAGTTATCCGCTGGCGGTCCGGCGCGGGATGGACGACGCGGCGTTCTACGCGAACAAGCAGCTCCGTTCCGCTCTGCTCGGGCTCGGCACGATGGTCGTCGGCTTCTTCATTCCCTATGAAAAGAAGGGCTGGCGGCGCTTCTTCCCGATCGTCTCCTTCGCCCTTGCCTCCGTTCTGCTCGTCGCGGTGTTCTTCATGGGCATTTCCGCCGGTGAAGCGCAGCGGTGGATCGCGATTCCGGGTATCGGCTTCACCATCCAGCCCTCGGAGATCATGAAGCCCGCGATCGTGATGATGCTCGCCCTCTACGCCGATGTTTTCCGCAAGAAGCGCGAGGAATCGCTCACGACGGGCGGCATGTTCACCTACAATGTCCTCGTCCCGACCCTGATCCTCGGCGTGGCGTGCGGGCTCGTCATCATCGGCAAGCACCTCTCCGGCACCATGATCATCGGCGCGATCGGCTTCTTCATGATCCTCACGATGGTCGACCGCAAATGCCCGCGCTGGTGGGCGCCGGTCACGATCATCCTCCTGCTCGCCGCGGCCGCCGCGCTCTTCATCCTGTTCGTTCCCTACGCGCGGACGCGCTTCATGGGCATCCTCAATCCCGGCGCGGACGTCAAGAAGGACTCGTGGCAGTCCATCCAGAGTCTCTACGCCGTCGGATCGGGCGGGATCTTCGGAGTGGGCGTCGCGCAGAGCCGTCAGAAATACGCCTACCTCGCCGCGGCGCACACCGACTTCATCTTCGCGATCTGGTGCGAGGAGTTCGGATTCCTCGGCGCCGTCGCGCTGATCGCATTGTTCCTCGCGTTCCTGTGGCGCGGTTTCCGGATCGCGGCACGAGCGCGCGACAAGTTCACGATGCTCACGGCCTACGGCATCACCACGCACCTCGCGATCCAGATGATCGGCCACATGGTCGTCGATACCACGTACATCAACACCGGCATCTCCCTCCCGTTCTTCTCCTACGGCGGCTCCTCGCTGCTCGTGCAGATGTTCGAGGTGGGCATGCTTCTCCGCATTTCCCAGCACTTCTACCGCAGCCGGGAGGATCTGGAACGGGACGCGCTCCGCAAACGCGCGGGACTTGACTGACGGAGGGAGCCAGACGATGAGAGTACTTATGACAGGCGGCGGCACGGGAGGACACGTCAATCCCGCCCTCGCCATCGCGAATACCATTCAGAAAAACGATCCGGACGCCGTCATCGCATACGTCGGCACGAAGAAGGGGATCGAGAACAAGCTCGTCCCGAAGGCGGGATATCCCCTCTATTTTGTGGAAGTGCAGGGCCTGCGCCGCTCCTTCTCCCCGGCAAACCTCAAGGCGGCCTACCTCGCGGCGACCTCCCCCCACAAGGCGAGAAAGATCATCGAGGAATTCCGGCCCGATCTCGTCGTCGGCACCGGCGGATACGTCTCGTGGCCCGTCGTCAAGGCAGCGGCGGACATGGGGATCCCGACGGCACTCCACGAATCGAACGCCATCGCGGGCGTCGCCGTGAAGATGCTCCAGAAGCACGTCGACCGCATCTACCTCAACTTCGAGAAAACGGGCGAGACGCTGACCTGCGATCCCGCGAAGCTCATGAAGGTCGGCAATCCCGTGATGAACGGATTTGCGTCGATCACCCGGGAAGAGGCCCGCGAAAAGCTCGGGATCGATCCGAAATACAAGTACATCCTCCTCTCCTACGCCGGATCGATGGGCGCGGAGAAGGTCAACGACGCCGTCCTCTGCGTGATGCGGGAATTCACGGCGAAGCACCCCGAGGTCTATCACATCCACGCGACCGGCGCGATCGAATGGGAGCTCTGCGGATCACAGTTCCGGGAGATGGGCCTTGACAAATACGAGAACATCGAGCTCGTCGAATACATTTACGACATGCCGACGAAGATGGCCGCGGCGGACCTCACGATCAACCGCGCCGGCGCGATGACGGTCTCGGAGCTCGCGATCTGCGGCAAGTGTGCGATCTTCATCCCGTCGCCGAACGTCGCGGAGAATCACCAGTACAAGAACGCGAAGGTCCTCTACGACGCGGATGCCGCCGGGCTCTTTGAGGAAAAGGATCTCACGGACGGCGCCAAACCGCTCATCGCCGAGGTCGAACGCCTCCTCTCGCCCGAGGGAGAAGCGCTCGCCGAGACGAGACGGCAGAACATCCGGCAGTTCGCCGTACCCGATTCCAACAAGCTCATCTACAACGATCTTGTGAAGCTCGTGGAATCGAAAAAAGCCGCGAAATAACGAATCCGAAAAACAAGCAGGGAGGGAGACGCCATGAGCGCGAATCAGCAGAACCGGGACGAAATCCTCTATATCTATGACCGTGTCTGCACGCGGGAAGCCAAGCAGCGCGAGGTGCTCCGCAAGTACGGCATGGTGGATGCCCTGACCGACAATCCCTCCCGGGACCGGGTCTATGTGAGTCCGTACGCACGCCCAGCAAAGAAGGGTGCGTCCCCGACCAGAACGCGCAGAAACACGGAGCGGCAGAACGACAGGACGACGGGACGACGCCGAGCGTATGCCTCCCGCCCCGCCTACGCATCGGCCTCGAACGACGGCGCGTATCAGTACCGCCCGATGTCTCCCGAGGGAGGCGAGGCGGCGCATGACAACCGGTTCCACGCCGGGATCGACTGGTTCCTAAATTTCTTTGAATCCCCCGAATCCCGCGCCGAGGCCGAGATGCGGATCGCCAAGCGCAGAGCCGCCGCGGCCAAGCGCTGGAAGGAATACCGCCACGTCATCCTCACCGCGATCATCCTCCTCGTCCTCGCCGCCGTGATCGGCACGGTCTGCTACCGCGTCTTCTTCGTGGTACAGGACGTCGATGTCTCCGGCTCCGAGAACTATGCCGAGGCGGACATCGTGGATGCGGCGGGCATCTCCCTCGGGGACACGCTCTACTCCTTCCGCGCATCGGATGCCGAAGGGGAGATCACCTTCCTCTGTCCGTACATCAAATCCGCCGACGTGCGCCGTCACGCGCCGACCTCCGTCTCGATCACGCTGGAGGACGACGTCCCGGCCTATGTCACGAACATCTGGGGCGACACGGTCCTGCTCTCCGCGGGCCTGCGCGTCCTCGAACTCAATCCCGATGCGGTTCCCGACGGGCTGATCACCCTCATCCTGCCCCCGGTGGACAAGTCCGTCGCCGGACGCGTGCTCGTCTTCACGGGATCCCGCGCCGAACGCTACATCCGCAACGTCCTCGCCGACGCCATGACCTCGAAGCTCGCGGAGGACGGCATGATCGAAGTGATCGATCTGACCGACGAATACGAGATCACGATGGAGGCCTGCGGGCTCTATTCGCTGACCTGCGGCGGAGAGAGCGACATGGGTTTGAAACTGAAAATGGCCTACGCCGCCATCACGTCCGGACAGCTCGAAGAGGACGTTCACGCCTCGATCAATTTAAAGGAAGTCGGCGAAGCGACCGTCATCAACGACTACCGCGAGGGCGGAAAATAAGTCCGCAGCGGCGCAGATCCGTGAAAAGAAGGGCGAAAACAGAATTTTTTTCACGTTTTTTGAAAAAAACTATTGCAAAATTTGCCCGAGTGGTGTAAGATATAGGGTAGTATATTATCTGTGTCATCATGCAAAGAAAAGGGACAGGAGGGCAGGCAAATGCCGGCATTTGAATTTGAAGACAACAGTTACGAGAGTGGTGTCAATATAAAGGTCATCGGCGTCGGAGGCGGCGGATGCAACGCGGTCAACCGGATGATCGACAACATCAAGGGCGTGGAGTTCATCGCCATCAACACCGACCTTCAGGCGCTGCATAAATGCAACGCGAGCGTGAAGATCCCGATCGGCGAAAAGATCACCAAGGGCCACGGCGCGGGCTCCAATCCCGAAATCGGCGCCAAAGCGGCGGAAGAGAGCGAAGAGGCCATCACGGCGGCTCTCGACGGCGCGGATATGGCGTTCGTCACCACCGGCATGGGCGGCGGCACCGGCACGGGCGCGGCTCCCGTTGTGGCGCGCATCGCGAAGAGCCTCGGCATCCTGACCGTCGGCATCGTCACCAAGCCCTTCTCCTTTGAAGGCAAGAGACGGATGGCGCAGGCGGAAGCGGGCATCGAGAAGCTCAAGGAATTCGTCGACTCCCTCATCATCATTCCGAACGAGAAGCTGAAGGACGTCGGGGAAAAGATCACCCTCATGAACGCATTCCAGGTTGCGGACGATGTCCTGAACCACGGCGTGCGCTCCATCAGCGAGCTCATCAACACCCCGCAGTACATCAACCTCGACTTCGCGGACGTCACCTCCGTCATGCTCGACGCGGGCTACGCGCACATGGGCATCGGCGAAGCGTCCGGCAAGGACAAGGCCAACGAAGCGGCGCGCGCGGCGATCACCAGCCCGCTGCTCGAGACCACCATCACCGGCGCGAAGGGCGTTCTCGTCGCGATTACGGCGTCCCCGGACATCGCGCTCGAAGACATCACCATCGCGTCCGAGCTCATCACGTCCGAAGCGGACGAAGACGCGGTCGTCATCTGGGGCGCGGCGTTTGACGAGACCCTTGAGGACACCATGAAGGTCACGATCATCGCCACCGGTTTCCAGAACAAGAACGAGATGGACAAGACCTTCACGAAGAAGGACACCCTGCATCCCATCGCGTCCGGCAAGACCGTCGGCGGCAGAACCGAGATCAACGTCGTCGGCAAGGGCACGCAGAACACGCCCCGCCGTCCCGCTCCGAAGCCGGAGACCAAAGAGGAAGACGGCGACGCGCCGATCTCCGACGAGGACTTCAACGAGATTCTGAAGATGCTCAACGTCGGCAAGAGCCAGAACAACGGCGCGAATAAATATTGATTCGGCAAACACAACACAGATC
>JAFZPN010000026.1 GCA_017550315.1 Clostridia bacterium | reverse complement strand
AGCTGGTGGTCCGCCTCCAACGTGGAAGACCTGACCATCGCCGGCAAGTGCTTCCTCGCGATGGGCGACTTCGCGCTCTTGACCGTCGGCCGCTCCTACGTCATGCTCTACGACCGGAACGAGGCAAAGAACTACCAGCTCGAAGACTTCTACCCCATTGTCAAGGAAGGCCGCTGGACGATTGACGCGCTGAAAGCCATCTGCGCGCAGGTCTATACGGACAAAAACGGCGACGGCATCGAGAACGACGGCGACTACTACGGCATGGGGACGGATACGCAGTCCAACCTCAACACCTACTACTGGGCGACGGGGAATCAGATCTTCTCCCGCGGCGATTCCGGCGAGCTCGAATTCCACTATTATTCCGAACACCTTGTGGACTCCTACGAGAAATGCTGGGATCTGCTCAACCAGACGGCGGGCATTTTCAAAAAGAGCGAGCACAGAGCGGGTACGCAGCTCTTCTCCGAATACGGCTGCCTCCTCTGCAATTCCTACCTTGACGGCACGATCATCTACCTGTCGGAGTTCGATCATGACTACGGCGTGATCCCGTACCCGAAGTACGACGAGGCGCAGGATAAGTACCGGACGATGGTGGACGGCAATCATGAAGCCATGTCGATCCTCGTGACGGAGACCGATCTCGAATTCATCGGCACGATGTGCGAAGTTCTCTGCGCCGAAAGCTACAAGCAGGTCATGCCCGCCTACTTCGATGTGTGCCTGAAGCAGCGCTACGCTTCCTCTCCCGAGGACGCCGAGATGATGGACCTCTGTGTCAACGCTCGCGTCTTCGACATGGGTTACGTCTATGACAACTGGAACGGCGCATCCTTCTGGTTCCAGTCCATGCTGGCCGACACCTCCCATCCCGACATGACCTCCTACTACCAGAAGAAGGCAAAGGTCGTGGAAAAATACTATGATAAGGTCGTGAAGCTGTTCACCGAGGAAGACTGATCTCATCGATCCCGACGGCGGATGTTCGATCGGAAGACCGGAACATCCGTTTCCGCCACGGACGGCGACGGCACGGAAGCGCTCGCTGGACCGGTCCGGGAAGGCACAGTCACGGTCGACACGGCGGAAACCGACTCTTCACCGTCACGCTGCCGCCGCTGTCCTATACGTATTACGTGGGGGACGACCTCCGATACCGCTGTGCCGGAGGAGGAAGTGTGGCTCCTCGCAGGTTGGGACAGACCTTGGTATTTGAATCGTGACAGCTCGGATTGCAAGAAATGAGATATACCGGGCACGGTGTGTCCGTCATTCAGAAAGGAAACGTAAGATGAAGATCACATGCAGCGCGAAGCAGATCGTCGGAGAGGCGGATCCCCTGCTTTACGGACATTTTCTCGAGCATTTCCACCGTCAGATCTACGGCGGCGTCTGGGATCCCGCCTCCCCCTTCGCGGACGAGGACGGCTTTCGCGCAGACGTGATCGAGGCGCTTCGCCGGATCAAAACGCCCGTGATCCGCTGGCCTGGCGGGTGCTATGTCTCCGCCTACGACTGGCACGCCGGCGTCGGAAAGAACCGCGTTCCGACCTACGACAAGGCATGGCGCGTCGAGGAATCCCACGCGTTCGGCACGGACGAGTTCGTGAAGCTCTGCCGCAAGATCGGGTGCGAGCCCTATATCTGCACCAACGCGGGCACAGGCTCGGCGGAGGACATGAGCGACTGGGTGGAGTACTGCAATCTCCGCGACATGGGCCGCTTTGCGAAGGAGCGGATCGCCAACGGATTCCCGGAACCGCACAAAGTCAAATACTGGAGTATCGGCAACGAGAACTGGGGCGGTCATGAAATCGGCGCGAAGGATGCCGACGAATGGGGACGGCTCGTGCGCGAATCCGCGAAGATGATGCTCCGGGTCGACCCGACGCTCGAGCTCTCCGCTGCCTCCATCGACAACCTCGACTGGAACCTCAGCCTTCTGCGCACCGCGGGGGTGTACCTCGACTGGATCTCCATCCACGGCTATTGGGGCAACACGAGGAACGGACTGATCCCGGACGACTACGATACCGTCGTCCTCCATACCGGCGAGGACATCTCCGGCTCCATCGACCGGGTCCGCGCCTACCTGACCGCGACGGGACTGAAAGGGAAGATCCGGGTCGCCTACGACGAATGGAACCTCCGGGGCTGGTATCATCCGAATTTCATCGACACATGGAACCGGCAGGCATACCGCGGCGAGGACGAGGCGTTTTACCGGGACAACGTGCTCGGCGAGCGGGACAAAAACGACATCAATTCGATCTATACGATGGCGGACGCGGTGTTCTCCGCCTCGTTCCTCAACACCTGCCTGCGCAACTGCGATCTTGTGAAGATGGCGTGTTTCTCCCCGGCTGTCAACACGCGCGGCGCAATCTTCACCCATCCGGGCGGGATCGTGTTCCGGCCGCAGTATTTCGTCTTTGAACTGTACGCGAATTTCTTGAAATCCACGGTGCTCGATCTCTGGCGCGAGGATGTCCCGAAGACTGCCGGACGCATCGGCGGCAGCGAGAAGATGGTCGACACGGTGGATTGCGTCGTGACCGCCGATCCGAAGGACGGTTCGCTCGCCGCAGCCGCCGTGAACAAGGATCCTGATGCCGAACAGACGCTGGAATTCTGTTTCCTTGACAAAGCGCCGCACAAGATCCGCATCCACACCCTGAACGGGCCCTCCCCGGATTCGTACAACGATATCGGACGCACCGAGGTCGGCGTCACCGTGTCCGACTGGACGCCCTTCAGCGGGACGGTCGCGCTTCCCCCGCACTCGGTGAACGTACTTGAGTTTGCATAACAAAATCGAATGCAGACTGTCTGAAACAACGCATCGTGAATATTCGATAAGAGGCGTATTATGAACGATAAAAAGGCGGAGCTGGATATCTCGTCTTTCTGCAGCCGGGAAATCCCCTGCTCCTGCGGGCGTCGGCATTTCTGTCCCATCCGGGAGGTCGTCGTTGAAAAAGGCGCTCTCAGCAGTCTTCCCGCATTGACGGCCGGCTTCGGGCACATCCTGCTTGCGGCGGACACAAACACCTGGGCTGTATGCGGGGAAGCCGTGTCTGCGATTCTCGGCAGCAGCGTGCAGGCGAAGCTGGTGTTCAGCCGGAAGGGACAGCTGGTGCCGGACGAGCGGGCTGTCGATGAGCTCGAAAGCATGGTGACTGCCGATACCGATCTGATCCTCGGCATCGGTTCGGGCGTGATCAACGATCTCTGCAAGTATGTTTCCTGGAAACGGGGGCTGGACTGCGGCATCGTCGCCACTGCGCCTTCCATGGACGGCTATGCCTCGTCCGGGGCCGCGATGATCGTCGGCGGTATGAAGGTGACCTATACCACGCATCCGCCCCGTTTCATCCTGGCTGACGTCGATATCGTCAAAAACGCCCCGCTGGACATGATCCGCGCCGGTTACGGAGATATCATCGGGAAATACAGCTCGCTGAACGACTGGAGGCTGAGCCGGCTGATGCGGGGCGAATACTTCTGTCCCGAAATCCACGACCTGGTTTTCGAGGTGACGAATAACGTCCGCGATCTGGCTGAGCGGATCGCCGAACGCGACGATGAGGCGATCGCCTATCTGACAAAGGCGCTGATCCTGATCGGCATCACGCTGAGCCTCGTGGGATCGACCCGGCCGGGATCCGGCAGTGAGCACCATTTGTCCCATTTCTTTGAAATCACCTCTCTCCTCGAAGACAAACCGCATTTCTGTCACGGGATCGATGTGGCTTACGCTGCCGTCGTGACCGCAGAGCTGCGCGAGAGGATTGCCGCGCTGAAAGAGCCGGAATTCTGCCCCGAGCCGGAGACGGACAGAGTGGCCGCGTGGCAGAGGATCTACGGCCGCATCGCCGGCGAAGTGCGTGACTTGCAGGCAAAAGCCGGTTCCTATCTGCGGGATATGACGGACGCGTACCGTGAAAACTGGGACGACGTCAAAGCGATCCTTGCCGATTGTCCGACCGCCGATGCATGCAGAACGATGCTCACACGGGCCGGGTACCCACTTGACGCGTTCGAGGAGATGTACGGCCGGCAGAAGATCCGGGACGCCGTCTTTTACGGAAAGGACCTGAAGGACCGTTATTCCGTTCTCTGGCTCTACTACGAACTGTTTTCCGGGCGGAAGGACGAAAGGCAGGAGGAGGTGTGATCCCGTGTGTTCCCAAGCAGCTATGGAACTTCTCGGTAAACTGAATGCCGCGCTCGGACAGCTGCCAGGGGAGGCTGTGGAACGGGCGGCGCGGTGCGTTCTCGCGCATGATCGCGTATTCGTAGGCGCGGCGGGGCGATCCGGCCTGATGCTGAAGGCGTTTGCCATGCGGCTGATGCAGGCGGGCAGGACGGTCTACGTGGCGGGAGAGACCGTCACGCCGGCCATCGGGGAAGGCGATCTTCTCTTTCTGGCCTCCGCTTCCGGTGCGACGCCGAGTGTGATCCGCTACGCGGAAGTCGCGAAAAAGGCCGGCGCGGATCTCTTCGTCGTGACCGCTTCCGAAGCCTCGCCCCTTACGGCGGTCCACCCGGCCGATATCGTCCTTCCGTGCGGCAGCAAGGATCAGCCGGCGGGGTCCGTCATGGGCACCCTGTTTGAAGAGGCGCTTCTGATCTTCTGTGACGCCGTCATTCAGTCCCTTCCGGCGGATCCGGACTGTATGCGCCGGCGGCATGCAAATCTCGAATAAACCCGGATGGCCGCCGTGCAGACCCGCTGGACGGTTCTCACGCATTTTGACAGATCTTTGTGCTTATAACAGCAGGTCATATATTCAAATCCCCGCAGGTGCTCTACAAGACTCGGAAACAGGTGTTTTCGGGTCTTGTTTTTTGCTCCCGACGAAGGGCAGAGGTCTTCCCGTATTCTTCCTTCATGCCGTAGGCAAAAAACATCCCGTATCCGAAGATACGGGATGCAATTATTATTGGTTCAGCCGGATGTGAAGCGATGCGTGTCGGTTTCGCTCAGTGCTTCTTGGAGATCGCGAAGCCTGCGAGGGAGACAACCGCCGCGACCGCAGCCACGATGCCGAAGTCGAAGGTGTTCGGCGCTTCTTCCTTGGTGTTGAGCTCCTCGGTCACGTCCGCGACCTTGTCGCCGAACAGGGTGACTTCGGAAACCTGGAAGAGGTTGGCCGGGGTAGCGGCGGCGTTGAACTTCACGTAGGAGACGCCGGCAGCCGTGCCTTCGCCCGCATAGTAGGTGAAGTTCTTTTCCTCGAAGAAGCTGTCATCGCCCTTTGCAAGCTCGGTCCAGTTCTCGCCGTCCGCGGAGACGGAGATCGTCCAATCGCTCGGGGATCTGCCGTTGTAGTCCGCATTGT
>JAFZPN010000025.1 GCA_017550315.1 Clostridia bacterium | reverse complement strand
GGGGACTGGCCCCTGTAATCCTACGTGCGGTTTGGCGATAAACTCGTTTATCGCCAAACAAAACAAGCCGAACTTCATTGAGCAACGCTTTAGAAAACTCGAATATGCACGTTGAGGGGTGGATTCCAAAGGCGGGGAACGCGCCTTTGGCGGCGGTGATCCCCAAGAGGCCGGTCGCGGAGGCCTCTTGGGTCCCGTCCGGAAGGACAAAAAAGCAAACGACTTCGTATATCCCAAATCCGCAAGGCTCTGCCGCGCAGATGAAAGAAAGGAAACAGCCCCTTTTGCCCGAATCCCGCCCGCAAGCGTCAGCGCTCAGATATACTTGATTTTTGCACCTGTTCTCAGCATTTATCAGAATACACAGTTTTTTCTCGCGGAAATACGAAAAAAACGGCACGCGGAACGGCGGTTTTGCCCGCCTCCGGGATTGCATTTTCCCGCGCTTTCTGCTATAATTATTATAGCTTAATCTGCGCCTCGCAAAAGGCGCCCGGGAGGATGCTTCCATGACCAAAATCACCATCATCGGAGCCGGATCCGTCGGCTCCACCATCGCCTATACCCTCGCCGTGCAGGGACTGGCCTCCGAGATCGTCATGATCGACATCAACGGCGAAAAAGCGCTCGGCGAAGCCCTCGATATCCGTCAGGGCACGCCCTTCTGCTCGCCCGTCACCATCTACGCCGGATCCTACCGGGACGCCTGCGATTCCGACATCGTCATCCTCACCTCCGGCGTCGCGCGCAAGCCGGGCCAGACCCGCCTCGACCTCGCGCAGACCAACGTCGACATCGTGAAGACCATCATCCCGCAGATCACGACCTTCGCGCCGGACGCGACCTATATCGTCGTCTCGAACCCGGTGGACATCCTGACCTACCTCTTCTGCCGCTTCTCGGAGCTGCCGGAGAACAAGATCATCGGCACCGGCACCATCCTCGACACCTCCCGCCTCCGCGCGCGCATATCGGAATATTACAGCATCAACCAGCAGAACGTCCACGCCTACGTCTTCGGCGAGCACGGCGACACCTCGTTCGTGCCGTGGTCCATCGCGAACATCTCGAACGTCCCGGTCGACGACTACCACCGCGCCGTCACCTCGAAGGACAATCTCTACGCGCCGATCGACCACGAGGAGATGGAGACCTACATCAAGAAATCCGGCGGGCGCGTGATCCAGCGCAAGGGCGCGACCTATTACGCCATCGCGCTTTCGACCTGCCATATCTGCAAGTGCCTCGTCTCCGGAACGGACACCACCCTGACCGTCTCGTCGATGATGCACGGCGAATACGGCCTCGAGGACGTCTGCCTCTCGACGCTCAACATCGTCGGGCGGGACGGTTTACGCGGCAAGCTCATCACGCCGCTCTCCGACGCGGAGCTTGCCCTCTTGCACAAGAGCGCGGCCAGCCTGCGCGAAGTCATCGACGGACTGTCGATCTGAGGGGGACAAAATCATGACGGAATACCGCATCGAACACGATTCCATGGGCGAGGTAAAGGTCCCCGCCGATAAATACTGGGGCGCCCAGACCGAGCGCAGCCACGAGAACTTCCCGATCGGCGTCGGCATCGAGACCATGCCCGCCGAGATCATCCGCGCGTTCGGCATCCTCAAAGGCGCGGCGGCGAAGGCCAATCACGCGCTGCGGCCCGAAAAGATGACCGACGAAAAGCTCGCCGCAGTCACCCGGGCAGCCGACGAGGTGCGCCGGGGAGAGCTGAACGAACACTTCCCGCTCGTCGTCTGGCAGACCGGATCCGGGACGCAGTCGAACATGAACGCGAACGAGGTCATCGCCAACCGCGGCAACGAGATCGCCGGGGCGAAGATTCTGCATCCGAACGACGATGTGAACATGTCCCAGTCCTCGAACGACACCTACCCGACCGCCATGCACATCGCGGCGGTCCTCGCCCTCGAAGACGAATTGCTGCCCGCCGTCAACCTGCTCATCACGACCTTCCGCCGCCTCGAGGCGATGCACGCGGGGATCGTGAAATCCGGGCGCACGCATCTGCAGGACGCCACGCCGATCCGGTTTTCGCAGGAGATCTCCGGCTGGCGGTCCTCGCTCGAGACCGACGTCGCGCTGATCTGGCGGGCCCTTACGCCCCTGCGTTCCCTCGCGCTCGGCGGAACGGCCGTCGGCACGGGCCTCAACGCCCCGAAGGGCTTTGACGAAAAAGTCGCCGCGATCGTCTCGGAGATGACCGGCAAGCGCTTCGTCACCGCGGAGAACAAGTTCCACGCGCTCACCTCGAAGGACGAGATCGTCTTTGCGCACGGCGCGGTCAAGGCGCTCGCCTGCGACATGATGAAGATCGCGAACGACGTGCGCTGGCTGGCATCCGGTCCGCGCCTCGGCCTCGGCGAGATCACGATCCCCGAGAACGAGCCCGGCTCCTCGATCATGCCCGGCAAGGTCAATCCCACCCAGTGCGAGGCGGTCACGATGGTCGCCGTGCAGGTGATGGGCAACGACGTGGCGGTCTCCATGGCGGCGTCGCAGGGCAATTTCGAGCTCAACGTCTTCATGCCCGTCTGCGCGTACAATTTACTCCAGTCCGTGCGGCTCCTCAGCGAAGCGATCCGCTCCTTTAACGACCGCTGCGCCGTCGGCATCCGGGCGAAGGAGGACAAGATGAAGGCCAACCTGTACAATTCCCTCATGCTCGTCACGGCGCTCAACCCCTATATCGGCTACGAAAACGCTGCGAAGACCGCGAAAAAGGCGTATCACGACAATATTTCGCTGAAGGAAGCCTGCGTCGCCCTCGGATTCCTCACCGCCGAACGCTTCGACGAGGTGTTCCGGCCGGAAGAAATGGCAGGAGAATAAGGGAAGAGAAGAGAGAAGAGTGAATAGTTGAGGAAAAGAAAACGCGCAGCGTTTTCCGCCGAAGTTATTCACTATTCACTTTTCACTATTCGTTACCTCATGGATACGGAGAAACAAACATGAAAATTGCCTATTATCCCGGGTGCACGCTGAAAAACCGGGCGCGGGAGCTCGACCGGACCGCGCGGGAATCGGCGGCGCTTCTCGGGATCGAGCTCGAAGAGATCCCCGTCTGGCAGTGCTGCGGCGGGGCATACACCTCCGCGAAGGACGAGATCGCGACAAAGCTCTCCTCGGTGCGCGCGCTCGCTGCCGGTCGCCAGATCGGGGACGGTCGGGTCGCCACGGTCTGCTCCGCGTGCTACAACGTCCTGAAACAGACGAACCATGAGTTCGCCGTCAACCCGGATTTCGATTTCAAGGTCAACAACTATTTGAAGGGCGACCCGGAATACCACGGAGAGGGCGAGGTCGTGCACCTGCTCGAGCTGCTCCGGGACGAGGTGGGCTTCGAGAAGCTCGCCCGCCGCGTGACAAAGCCCTTAAAAGGAAAGCGGATCGCGGCGTATTACGGCTGCCTCCTGCTCCGACCGTCCTCAGTCCTCACCTTCGACGATCCGGAGAACCCGAAGATCATGGAGGACTTTATCCGCGCGCTCGGCGCCGAGCCGGTCCTCTATCCGATGCGGAACGAGTGCTGCGGCGGGTATCTCACCCTGTCCGACCGGGAAACGGCGAAGCGGCGGAGCACCGCCGTGAAGGAAAGCGCGCGGGAGATGGGCGCGGACTTCATGATCACGGCCTGCCCGCTGTGCTTATACAACCTGACGAAGAACACGGACGATCCGATCCCGGTCCGTTATTTCACCGAAGTCCTGGCCGACGCCATGGGGCTCGGCGGAGAATGAGGAGACACAGATGAATCACGATTTCAAGGACCGCATCGTGCGCATGAGTGGCGCGGCGGTCGAGAAATGCATGCGCTGCGGAAAATGCTCCGCGACGTGCCCGAACTACGGGGAGATGGAATACCACCCGCACCAGTTCGTCTACATGGTCGAGCGGGGAGAGGTCGAGAGACTGATGGCCTCGCCGTCGATCTATGCGTGCCTGACCTGCTTCGCGTGCGTGGAACGCTGTCCGCGCGGGGTCGAGCCGGCAAAGGTCATCGAGGCCGTGCGGCTGGAGGTCATCCGGCAGAAGGGGCAGAATTACCTGAAGCCCGACGACATCCCGGCGACACTGGACGACGATCTTCCGCAGCAGGCGCTGGTCACCGCCCTGCGCAAATTCGCGAAGTGAGAGAGGAGGGAAGAGAACATGCAGAAAATCGGTGTGTTTGTCTGTCACTGCGGCACGAACATCGCGGCGACCGTGGATGTGAAGGCGGTCGCGGAGGCGCTCGGACGTGAGCCGTCCGTGGCGGTCTCGACGGACTACCCCTATATGTGCTCCGAATCCGGGCAGAACCTCATCAAGGACGCGATCCGTGAGCACGCCCTCGACGGCGTCGTGATC
>JAFZPN010000024.1 GCA_017550315.1 Clostridia bacterium | reverse complement strand
GTGATCTGCGCCTGGTCGCGGTTCGCGGTGATCCAGACCTCGACCTTGCGGTCGGACTTCTGGCCGTCGGTGGTCGCGCCGAGGGAGTTATAGTCGGTGAAGAAGGACGCGCCGAACTGCTTCAGCTCGAACCAGAGGGCCTGGATGAAGTTGGCTTCTGCGCGGGACTTCTGCATGCTCGCGGGCTGGATGTCGATCCAGTCGATTTCGAGCGGCTGGTCCTTGACGTTGTTGATCCAGGAACCGAGCGTACCGATCTGGGATTTGAGCTGGCTCATGTTCTTCGCGATCTCGTCCTCGTCGGTACCCATCTTGCGGAGCAGTCTTGCGATCTGCTCGAGGGTCGCGGAGTTGGAGGACTTGATGTTCGCCATGTTCTCGATGTAGTTCATGACGTCCTGGAGGGCGATGGACTGCACGACGAGGTCGGTGACGACTTCCGGAAGGACGCGGCCGAAGCCGTAGTCACGGTAGGAGTCCGGGTTCGCGCCGGTCAGCTTTAACAGGGACAGGTAGTCGTCGTTGATCGACGTCATGATCGCGGAAACTTCGCGCACGACGTTGCCCATCTCGCCGAGGGAGACCTCCACGCGGAGCGTGTGGTGACCGGGTTCGAGGTAGTACTGGAAGGTGTCCGCGCCGTTGTTGCCGGCTTCGACCTGCCAGTTGGAGTTGTAGTTGAACTTGAGGTAGTTCGATTCCTCAAAGGGAATCTCGCCGTCGATGTAGACCTTGCGGGAGGTGTACATACCGGAGAGCTCGTTCTGACGGTAGCGGAAAACGATCTCGTAGAGGCCCGCGGCTTCTACGTCAAAGTCGTATTCCACCCACTGGCCGGCGGTCTGCCACTTCTCGGAGCCGATGGTGTTCAGCTTGATCTTCGAGGCGTCCTGCGGTTCCGAGATCGCGGATTTACGGTCATAAATCGGATACACGGTAAAGTCGGACGTTCTCGAAGGCGTCTCTGCGACGATGTGGATCTTTTCGGTCGCGGCCGCTTCGGACTTGCCGGAGACGTATTCCGCGTAGGTCGGCAGATCCTCGTACGGGAAGAGGGTGATCGTCTGGATCACGACGTCTTCGCGGACCGCCACGAGAGAGATGGTGTTGGTGCCCTTCTCGAAGAAGAACTCGAAGGGATCGGCGAAGTAGCTGTTCGGGTCAATGAACGTGTACTCCTGCCAGGTGTGCTGCACCGTGGAAACCGGACGGAGCTCGTTGCCGTTGGAGTCGACATCGAAGCGTCCGTCGGTATAGGCGTTCACCCAGATCTTCTTCATGACGAGGTCGCGGACTTCCGCGAACGGGAGCACGCCGTTGATGTAGAGGCTCCGTTCAATCGAGTTTGTCTTCTCGGTGACGGAGCAGTAGTCGACTTTGATGGCGTACGTACCGGTGGCCGGGATATTGACTTCCCAGGTGACCTTGCCGTCATCGTCGATCATGAGGGACTTGCCGCTCTTGCCCTGATAATCCGTTACGACGGAAACTTCCGCGGTGGTCTCGGAGGCGAGATAATCGACCGCCTTGATTTCCACGGTTCCCGTTCCTCTCGACGCGTCCGCGTGTTCTTCGCGGTAATCGGCGTAAGAGTACGAATTCAGGCTCTCGCTGATTTCCTGCAGTGTCGTCTTCCGCGGCGCTTCGGTTTCGGTCACTTCCTCCGCTGCGAGAACGGCGGCGGGAAGTGTCGACGCAAACATCAGAAGCGACAATACGAGGCACGTCAGTCGTTTGCTTGTGGTTTTTCTCATAGAACCTTCCTCCTGCAAATTTGTGGGCGACGTCCCGCTGACCGACGGGTTGTGCCCTGCCCCATACGGGGGGATATGCTCTCTTGACGGATGGCTTCTCCCCTATAGGGCAGCATGTCTGTCAGAAAAACATGATGTTTGGTCTTCTCCGTCCCGCGCGCCCGCCGTCAGGTCGGACGAGTGGTACGGCGAAGGACCGCCGGATAAGGACAAAAAGCCCCCACCCGACATGGATATGTCCATATCATAGCATAAGCGCACAAAAAAGTCAAGCGCGGACCTGTGCTCTTCTGTCGATTCCGCGACCCCGCCGGATGCAAAATCTGCCGCAATGTACATCTTATACCACGCGCGCGCGAGGGGCCCCTCCTTCCGGATCGCAGCGAAGAGCGCGGCACGCTCCGGGAGGTCACTTTCAATAACTTTAAATCATCTATTTTTCGTTGTTAATATAACATTAAAAGAACATTATCAGAACTTTTCATTCGTTCTGCGGGCTTGCATTTGCGCTTTTGTAATCAGGATTTACCGTTACAAGCGTCGCGATTTTGAAGCCTGCGTGACAGGCCCGTGACGGCGCCTCACGGGAATTGTGCAGCATGCACAGTTTTTCGCTTGATTTTTCTACGTTTAAGCAGAGTGCACAAATTTCATTTTCCGCCTTTTCCTGCCCGTTTCCCTCCCCCGTTTTCACACATTTCCGACCGATTCACACTTTTTGCGCGCTTTCCCGCCGACATCGCCTCCGCATGGGGACCGGATCGCGGTTTTTTCCCAAAACTTTCGGATTCTATTATACAGTCCGCCGCGGCCTCCCTCCGGAAGCGAACCGGATCCCGCGCGGCGTGTGCGTCCGGGGCGGATTTTGCATATCGGCGCAATTTTCCGTCAATTTTCCCGATGTTCCTGTTGACAAGCGGCCTCTTCTTCGTATATAATAAAGGAAAACATGCGGCATCCCCGCTGTTATTCACGGAAGGCAGGTACATCCAATGGTTTATATCGGCGTTGACCTCGGCGGAACCAACATCGCCATCGGCATTGTGAACGAGAAATTCGAGATCATCAAGAAGGGCTCGGTGCCCACGAAACCGGAACGCGGCGCGGATCCGATCATCGAAGACATGGCGGCGCTGTCGCTGAGACTCCTCGACGAATGCGGGCTCACCCTCGACGACGTGGAATACGCGGGCGTCGCGACCCCCGGCACGGCAAACAGCGATACCGGCGTCGTGGAATACTCGAACAACATTCCCTTCCTGCGCTACCCCATGGCGGACAAGCTCTCGAAGCTGCTCGGCGGCAAGCCCGTGCACATCGAGAACGACGCGAACGCGGCAGCTAAGGCGGAAGCGGTGGCAGGCGTGGCAAAGGACGCGCGGTACTCCGTCATGATCACGCTCGGCACGGGCCTCGGCGGCGGCATCGTGATCGACGGCAAGGTCTACTCGGGCTTCAACTTCGCGGGCGCGGAGCTCGGCCACATGGTCATCCAGACGGGCGGGCGGCAGTGCACCTGCGGGCGCAAGGGCTGCTGGGAAGCGTACAGCTCGGCGACGGGCCTCATCAACATCACGAAGGACCGCATCCGCGAGGCGCGCGCGTCGGGCCGCAAGACGTCGATGGAAGACATGATCGGCGGGGATCTCGATAAGGTTTCCGCGCGCACGGCCTTCACGGCGATGAAGGCGGGCGACGAGCTGGCGGCGGAAGTGGTGGACGAATACATCTCCTACCTCGCGGTCGGCGTGGCGAACATCATCAACATCTTCCAGCCGAACGTCCTCTCGATCGGCGGCGGCATCTGCAACGAAGGCGAATACCTGACGAAGCCGCTTCTCGAAAAAGTCTGGCAGGAGACGTACTCCCGCGAAGGGACGCCGCAGACGGAGATCAAGATCGCGAAGCTCGGCAACGACGCGGGCATCATCGGCGCGGCGGTGCTGGCGAAGTAACGAAGTAAAGAGAATAGAGAAGAGTGAAGAGTGAATAGTTGAGGAAGGAAACCTGCGGTTTCCGAAAATTTAAACGTTCGTGCAGGCAAGGCATGACGTGAAGCGGGACCCATAGGCGATCATTCGTAATTCGTAATTCATAGTTCGTAATTCCGGCTTCGTCTCGTTCCCGCTGCACAGACGAAGAAGAGCGCGTACGGTCGCGCGCCCTTTCTTTTTATTTTTTTCTCCACGTCGACGGCGTGAGCGACAAGACGATCGGGTAGATCTCCAGCCGCCCGAGCAGCATCGCCGCCGAGAGCACCAGCTTCGCCCAGACGCTGTATCCCGCATATCCCCCCGTCGGTCCCACCGAGGAGAAGCCCGGACCGACGTTGTTGAAGCACGAGATCGCCGCCGAAATGTTCGTCTCCATGTCGAACGGCTCCCCGCCAATCATGATCAGGATCCCCGCGAGCAGAAGGGCGTACAGCGCAAAGTAGTTCGTCACGCCCGCGCGCGTCTCCTCGCTGAGCGGCTTGCCCTCGAAGCGGACGGCGTTGACCGAACGCGGATGGCGGAGCCGGTTCAGCTCCTTGCCCGCGCTCTTGAGCAGGATCCCGATGCGGGCCACCTTGAGGCCGCCCGCCGTCGAGCCCGCGCATCCGCCGACGAACATGAGGAGGAGCAGCATCATGCGCGCCAGATTCGGCCAGAGGTTGAAGTCCGTCGTGGCGTAGCCCGTCGTCGTGCCGATGGACGCCACCTGGAACGCCGCCAGCCGCAGCGATTCGCCGATCCCCGCCGTGAGCGGCCGGATGTTCCACGCGATCACGCCGGTGAGGATAACAAAGAGACCCACATAGAGCCAGAGCTCCTCGCTGCGCAGGGCCGATTTGACCCGCTTGATGAGGATCAGGTAGTAGAGGTTGAAGTTCACGCCGAAGAGGAGCATGAA
Source organism: Clostridia bacterium (assembly GCA_017550315.1). Classification (GTDB taxonomy): domain Bacteria; phylum Bacillota; class Clostridia; order Oscillospirales; family CAG-272; genus UMGS1696. Next base: position 11,427 of record JAFZPN010000024.1, on the reverse strand, counting down.
GACCGTGACGCCCCACTGGATGTACGGGCTGAACGCGCCGATGCTCTCCGGCCGGGAGCTGAATCCGCCCGTGCCCGCCGTGCCGAACGTGTGGATGAACGACTCGAAGAGGCTCATCCCGCCCGTCAGGAGGAAGATCACCTCGGCGAGGGTCAGGCCGATATACATGAGATAGAGGATCTTCGCCGTGTCGCGCACCCGGGGGACGATCTTGTCCACCACGGGGCCGGGCATTTCCGCGCGCATGATGTGGATCGAGCGCCCGTTCGCGTCCGGGACGATCGCCATCATGAGGACCAGGACCCCCATGCCGCCGATCCAGTGCGTGAAGCTGCGCCAGAAGAGGCAGCCGCGGCTCATCGCGGGGATGTCCGTGAGGATCGAGGCGCCGGTCGTCGTCAGGCCCGAGACGGTCTCGAAGAAGGCGTCGTGGTAGGCGGGGATGTCGCCGGTGAAGACGAACGGGAGCGCGCCGATGGCGGACATGAGGATCCAGCCGAGCGCGACGATGACGAAGCCTTCCTTCGCGTAGATCGTGCGGTCGCAGCCCCGCGTGAGGACGACGAGCCCGAGGCCGAGGATGCCGGCGATCGCCGCGGTCACGAGGAACCAGAGGGCGATGCGCCACTCGGAATAGCACACCGCGCAGAGCGTCGGGAGGAGGAGGAGGGCGCCTTCGAGGGCGACGATCAGTCCGGCGGTGCGCAGGATCATTTTGTGATTCATCGGATGCCTCCCCTCACCGCTGGGCGAGGATGTCGCCGAGGTCGGAGAGACGGTGTCCGCCTGCCAGCACGATCACGCGGTCGCCGGGGAGGATGCTGTCCGCCGGGCCCGGGACGATGGTCTTGCGGTTGCGGATGATGCCCGCGATGAGGATGTTCTCCTTCAGGGTCTTGCCGAGGACGCTGATCGGGATGTCGGTGACGCCCTCGACCGGCTCCTTCACGCGGAATTCGAGGGCTTCGGCGCGGCCGTCCATGAGCTTGTATAAGGTCTCGACCGCCGTGCCCTGCGAGTTTTCGAGCGCGCGGGCGTACTGCACGAGGACGTCGGAGATGATGCGGCGGGGCGAGATGAAGGAATCGAGGCCGAGCTTTTCCGCCATGGAGGAGAGCTCGTCGCGGTTGATCTTGGAGATGACCTTCGGGACGCTCTGGGACGCGGCGTAGATCGAAATGAGGATGTTTTCCTCGTCCATGCCGGTCAGGGCGACGAAGGCGTCGGTCTCGCGCAGGCCCTCTTCGAGGAGGAGCTCCTGCTGCGCGCCGTCACCGAGGACGATCGAGACGCCCGGGAGCTTTTCGGCGAGATCCTCGGCGGTCGCGGGGTCCTTTTCGATGATCTTGACGCTGACGCCGGAGGCCGTGAGGAGCTTCGCAAGGTAGAAGGCGGTGCGGCTGCCCCCGAGGAGCATGACGCGGCGGGCCTTCTTCTGCAGAAGGCCGATCTGGCGCAGGAATTTCGCGATCTCGGAGGGCGCGGCGGTGATGCCGATGCGGTCGCCGGCGCGGAGGGTGAAGGTGCCGCTGCGGGGGATCAGGACCTCGTCGCCGCGCTGGACGGTGCAGACGAGGACGGTGGCCTGGTAGGTGTTGCGCAGCTCCTGGAGGGTGATCCCGTCGAGGACGGAGTCGTCCTTGAGGATGAGCTCGATCATCTCGAACGAGCGGCCGGAGAAGGCGTCGATCCCCACGGCGGAGGGCATGCGGAGGATATCGAAGAGCTCGCGCGCTGCGAGGAGCTCGGGGTTGATGGCGAGGGAGAGGCCGAGCTCGCGGCGCATGAAGTCGAGGGAGGCGTCGTTGTATTCGGGGTTGCGGATCCGGGCGATGGTGTGGGTCCGGCCCGCGCCCATGCGTCCTGCGAGGAAGCAGGCGAGCATGTTGAGCTCGTCGGATCCGGTGACGGCGATGAAGAGATCGGTTTCGCGGATGCCGGCGTCCTCGAGGGTCTCGCAGTCGGCGCCGTTTCCGCACACGCCGATGACGTCGTAGATATTGGTGACCTCGGCGACGGCGGCGGGGTCCTTGTCGAGGGCGCACAGGTCGTGGCCTTCGCTGGCGAGGGCAGAGAGGAGGGTGGTGCCGATTTTGCCGCACCCGCAGACGATGATTTTCATGAATAAGGCCTTCTTTCGCGTATGCGCCTGCGCGGGGGATGCGCAAGGCAGGGCAGATAGATACGCAGACGGGCGTTTGAGCGTTTGAATATGCAGTATTATACCACAAAACGCTATGCGGCGCAAGGGATTTCGGAAATTTCGTGGGGACTGGGTGCGGTGCGGGGGCAAAAACTGCCGCGCAGCGGCCGTTTACCCTTTCGTGCCCGCGGGGGCTTCCCCGCCTTACCCGCCAACTTTTATTTGACATCCCCCTCATTTTTTGCTATAATACCCTTAACAACACCGCATTTTGGGGGCGCCGCTTCCGGCGGGATCCCCACCCTTGCGAGGCCTCTCTATGAAAACCTTCCCGCGCGTTCTGCTCGCCCTGCTCTCCCTCCTCCTCGTCTTCCTCCTCGCCGCCTCCCTCCTCGTCTCCGCCGGGATCTATACCGTGCGCCGGACCCTCTCCCCCGCCTTCGTCGAAAACACCGTCGAGGGCCTCGACTACGCCTCCGTGCGCTTTCCGGACGGCTGGGGCGGATTCACCACCCTCCTCGACGAATTCAACGACGCCCTCGGCTGGTACGGGATCACGTTCACGGCCCAGTCCCTCAACGAAATGGTCCGCACCCTCTCCTTCGACGTCCTCTTAAAAGATTACCTCGAAGGCTTCCGCGCGTGGCTCTTTGAATACGGACCGAAGCCGTATCTCGATCCCGACGAGGCCGCCCGCACGGTCCTCTCCGGCGTCGATCAGAGCGCGGTGAACGTCCTCTCCCTCTTCATGGACCTCCAAGACCTCGTCGCCGAGAACATCGCCCTCTTCACCGACAGCACGCAGACATCCGCCCGGCTCGATTCCCTCGAAACTCTCCGGACCGCGCTCTCCCGCGACACGCTCCTCTTCGCCTTCACCGTCGCCGCCGTCCTCTTCCTCCTCCTCTCGGTGAGCCGACGGCTGCGCGTCCTCCCGACCCTCACGCTGACCGGGTTATCCGCCGCGCTGGCCGGGGGCTGCATGAGCATGGCGCCGACCCTCCTCGCCCGGCAGAAGAACGCCCTCCTCGTCGATCTCTCGATGCCCGAATCGACCCTCGACATCGTCTACCGCCCCCTCATGGCGCGGATCACGTCGAACGGCAGCCTCCTCCTCTTCGCGGGACTCGCGCTGGCCGCCGTCGCAGGACTCGCGTGGCTCCTCACGGGGAGAGGGAGGAAAATTAAGAATGAAGAATGAAGAATTAAGAATGAATTGTTGTATGCTATGTGTATCCCCCTCGGCGGCGAGCGATTTGCCTGCGCGTTATTTTTGAAGTCGGTCCCCCGAGGGTAAGCACACAGCGTACAGTCTCTCGCTGCACTCCGTTCATTCTGCATTCTGCATTCATCATTCTTCATTCGCTTCTCCCCCGCCCGGTAATACTTAATTTACATTCTCCCCCTATCCCCGGCACAAGTTTGTGGTATAATATCAAAAATGCGCCCTGCCATTATGAGATTCAAAAAGGAAAGGAAGTTCCCCATGACGATCTCCGAACTGAAACAGACCATTCTCGCGGGCGGAATCGACGCCGCGCTCACCGAAGGCCTCTCCGTTTCCTCCGATGCCGTCCCCGCCCAGCGCGATCGCTATGCCCGCGCCGCGGACGCCTTCCTCGCAAAATACGGCGACGGCCCGGTCTCCCTCTATTCCGTCGGCGGCCGGAGCGAGATCTCCGGAAACCACACCGACCACAACCACGGGCGCGTCATCGCGGCGTCCGTCAACCTCGACATCCTCGCCGTGGCCAAACCGACCGCCGGCGGTGTGATCCGCATCCAATCCGAGGGTTTCCCGGAGGACGTGGTGGAACCTTCCGCCGTCGACGCTCCCGACGAGGCGAAATTCTTCTCCTCCGCCGCGATCATCGCGGGCATGGAGAAGGCTTTCCTGAACGGAGGCTACCGGATCGGCGGCTTTGACGCCTACACGACGTCGAACGTGCTGAAGGGCTCCGGCATCAGCTCCTCCGCGGCCTTCGAGGTTATGGTCGGGAACATCCTCAACTACCTCTACAACGACGGCCGAGTCTCGAACGTCGAGATCGCGAAGATGGCGCAGTACGCGGAGAACGTGTACTTCGGCAAGCCTTGCGGCCTCATGGACCAGACGGCCTGCGCGGTGGGCGGCTTCATTACGATCGATTTCGCCGATCCGACCTCTCCCGTGATCGAAAAGATGGACTTCGACCTCACGGCGGCGGGCTACCGCCTCTGCATCGTGAACACGGGAGGCAACCACGCGAACCTCAACGACGACTATGCGTCCGTCCCGGCGGAGATGAAGTCCGTGGCGGCGGCGCTCGGCGCGAAGGTCCTGCGCGATACGAACCGCGAAGCCCTCGACGCCCTCCTCGCGAAGGACGGGGCGGCGGTACGGGAAAAGCTCGGCGACCGCGCGATCCTGCGGGCTTATCACTTCTTTGCGGAGAACGAGCGCGTGGCGGCCCAGGTGGATGCGCTGCGGCAGAGCGACACGGCGGGCTTCCTCGCGGGCGTCGTGGCATCGGGCAATTCGAGCTTCAAGTTCTTGCAGAACGTTTACACTACGAAAAACGTGCAGGAGCAGGGCCTGTCCCTCGCGCTGTGCCTGACGGAGGAGTTCCTCCGCGGGACGACGGGGGTATGCCGGGTGCACGGCGGCGGATTCGCCGGGACGATCCAGGCGTTCGTGCCGTGCAGCCTCACCGCGGCGTATGCCGAAAAGATGGACGCGGTCTTCGGCCCCGGCGCCTGCCACATCCTCGCCGTGCGCAAGAACGGGGCGTGCAGGATCGTATAACTGCCGCATCGCGGCAAATTCACTCACCGGTTTTGACCGGTGAATTTCACGCGCGCAGCGCTTTTCACTCGTACTCCTCCCTATTTGGAAGGAGAAACGGAATGGAAGGGAAACGAGTGAATTTGCTTCGCAGTGAATTTCCGCGGCACAGTGTGCCGAGCGGAGTGAAGTTTGCCGGACAAGCCGGCAAGTGAAGTTCCCGCTGCGCGGGAGTTTCATTCTTAATTCTGCATTCTTCATTCTTAATTCTCCGAAAGGAGGTCCTCCCGTGCGTTTCCCGAAAGAACAGCTCAAAAAACTGGGCATCCTCTTCCTCAATTTCCTCCTCCTCTACGGCCTCTTGCGCCTCATCATCACCCTCGCGGAGCGCACCGGGCACATCTGGATCTACTACGCCGGGACCATCCTCTACGGCGCCGCGGTCATCGCGCTCTTCGTCGCGTTCTTCATCCTCAACGGCTATACCCTGAACCGCGTCGAATTCCTCCCGGAGGACCTCCCCGACCGCTGGTCCGAGGAGCAGAAGCAGGCGTGGCTCGCCCGTTATCCCGAGAACCGCGCGAAAGCCAAGCGGCTGCTCTTTTTCCTCCTGCCCCTCATCGTCACGCTCTTTATCAGCTATATCGAACTGACGTTCTTTAAGTAATCGGATACCATGCAGAAACTCCGCCTCATCGCCATGGGCAAGCTCACCGATGCCGCCTTCCGCGACGCCGCCGCCGAGTACGCCCGCCGCATCGGACGCTTCTTCGACCTTTCGGTCACCGAGATCCGCCCCGAGCCGCTCCCGCAGAACCCCTCCCCCGCCGAGATCGCGCGCGCCCTCGACCGCGAAGCCGACCGCATCCTCGATGCCGTCCCGGCCCGCTCCGTCGCCGCCGCGCTCTGCGTCGAAGGGAAAGAGATGTCCTCCGAGGACTTCGCCCGCTGGATCGGCAGACAGGCATCCGAGGGCGGGGAGGTCGTCTTCCTCATCGGCTCCTCCCACGGTCTCGCGGACCGCGTCAAGCAGCGCGCCGCCGTGCGCCTCTCCGTCTCCCCCATGACCTTCCCGCACGAGCTCTTCCGCGTGATCCTGCTCGAACAGATCTACCGCGCCGGGGAGATCCTCGCGGGCGGGAAATACCACAAATAGTCTTTCCATTCACCATTCACAGGACCCTTGCCATGAAATATTTCCGGGACAGATTCAAAAAACCGTTCGTAATCGCCGCCGAGCTCCTCCTGATCTTCGGGATAGCTCTTCTCGTCGTGCTCTATTACTTCGGATACTACGATCTGTCTTTCCTCGACCGCTACCGCTCCCAGCTTGACCTGCTCCGCGACGGCGAGGTGGCCGAGACCCCGACGGATCCCTTCGCCGCCCTCATCAGCTCCATTGAAAACAGCCAGCCGGGCGAGGATCCCTCCGCATCCGACACCGTCGCCGCCGATCCGGCAGACCCCTCCTCCGGCGAGGCGTCCGGAGCCGGGACCGCCGCAGCCGCCGCTTCCGCCGTCACCAATGTGAAGAGCGTCTATTCCGCCTCCGTCCTGCCCGACAGCCGCGTGAAGGTCAGCACCGCCGCGCAGCTCATGGAAGCGGGCTATGCCTACGCCTCCCCGACCGCTGCATACAGCCCGACCCGCTCGGTCCTCGGCCGGATCACGTTCTCCTTCCAGCTCCCCGAGGTCTATTCGACCCGCTACCGCGTCGTGAAGCGCTGGTTCCGCGAGGACGTCCCCGAGGTTGACCGCTTCGGGACCGAACACGACTACGGCGACTACAAAATGGTCCAGAAGAACGCCCGCGAGGAGCGCCCCGCCGTGGAGTGCTACATGGGCTATCTCCTGATCGAGGACGGCGACCGCATCGTGGTCTGCTCCTCCGAGGGCGAGCCGCTCTGCGCGTACGAGCCGACCCGGTATTATGCCGCCTACGCCCGGGACCGCGAGGGCAGACCCCTCTTCCGCCGCACCGGGACCTCCGGCGAGACCCTCTATTTCTACCTCTCGGAGGACGGACAGAACTTCATCGCGTCGGATTACGATCCCTTGGTCGACGACCGCGGCCTGCACTTCGACTATCCCGCGACCTGGGGCACGACGGACGACGCGGATTCCGAGATCTATATCGGCCGTGACGAGCAGACCGGGCTCTACGCCTACCTCCTCCCCGCGCCGGAACCCGAACCGGAGCCGGAGCCCGAGCCTGAACCCGAACCCGCGGACGAGCCGGAGGAGCCGGAAGAGCCGGAGAATCCCGATACGCCCGACGACGAATCCGCCGAGCCGGATGAACCGGAACCGGAACCCGAGCCTGAACCCGAACCGGAACCGGTACCCGAGCCCGAGCCGATCAAGGTCACGGACTACCTCTTCACTTCGGCGCATCCCTACGTCGACGGGCTCGCGGCGGTCACGGAATCGAAGAACAGCGGCGGCCTCTACTTCATCGACGAGGCGGGGAACCGCGCGTTCGACAACTTCCTCTCGTATTACAACGAATACGGGCGGTACAACTACTACGTCTACTACCCGCCGAACACCGACGGGATCGAGCAGATCGGCTCGTATTATTACGATCACGGCCTCGTGCGGGTCCGCAAGCGCGTCCTCGACTGGTACTGGTACATCCAGCGCGGCAGTGTGCGCATCGTGGAGGAGTACGACGTGCTGCTGCGCAAGGACGGTTCGGAATATCCCATCCCGACGGGGTATTCGCTCGCCGGGTATTCCGAGGGGATCCTCGTCCTCGAGCGGGACGGGCGCTACGGGCTGTTTAGCTGCACCGGCGAATGGATCGCCCAGCCGATCTACGCCGTCGCGAAGCCGTTCATCGGCGGGCTCGCGCAGCTCAAAACGGACGACGGCCGCTGGGGCATGATCGACACGGCGGGGAACATCGTCCTGCCGTTCACGTACGACAGCATTTCGCAGGTATCGAGCGGCGTCATCGCCTGTTTCCGCGCACAGACCGGCTGGGCCGTGCTGCGGATTATGAAGTAAACGAAAAACCACAGAATCAGAACCGGAGAACCACCATGCCTTTATTCAGACGAAACAAACCCGCGGATGACGCGGAGAAGCCCGAAAAGCGCGAAAACGACGAGCCGGTCGAGGCCGCCGGGGAACAAGCCGCGGACGAAACCCCTGCCGCAGAGGCGCCGCAGCCGGAACCCGTCAAGCCCCTCGAGCCGCAGATCCCGCAGCAGCCGCAGCCCCAGGCTCAACCGTCGCGCTTCCACACCCCCGAGGGCTTCGACTTCAACCGCTACTTCCTCGCGGAGCGGCGGATCACGCTCGAAAACGTCAGTTACGAGACCCAGCGTCCCGCGGTGACGAGCGGACAGCTCCGCCTCGCCGCGAAGGACACCATCGTCGCCCAGCTCCTCGGGAACGCGGGCGTCAAGGCGACCTACAACCGCACGCTCAGCTTCGAGCCGGACGGCCCGTTCACCGTATCGGTCAGCTTTTCGGTGATGCTGGTCTTCAATCCCGGCACGCGCGGCGAGATCGACTGGAAGACCATCGACGTGGCGGAGGAGTTCAAGAAGAACTGCCCCCAGCTCGTGCAGACGATGATGACGAAATCCGCGCTCCTCATCGCGGAGATCACGAACGCGAACGGGACGCCCATTCTGCCCTTCGGCGCGCGGTGAGGAAAGGGGGGTGCGCATGGCCCGCAGGCTCTTCTGTGAAATCAGTCCCCTGACCTACCGGATCTCGATGCAGAAGGAGATCCTTCTTCGGCATGCGAAGGATCTTTTCAGCCGCGAAACACTCGCCCGGGACCGCGATCCGGCCATGGAGACGCATTTTCCGAACGTGGTGAAGGCCCACGCGTCCATTCTGCGCCGCCGCCTCCACGGGGTCGACATGCGGCTGCAGGAGAACAAGATCACCAATCTGCGGCTGGCGGCGGAAAAACTGAACACCCTCGTCATCGCGCCCGGGGAGACCTTCTCCTTCTGGCACATCGTCGGCCCGACGGACGAGCGGCACGGATTCAAGACCGGCCTCGTGATCTCCAAGAACGGCTTCGTCGAGGACTGGGGCGGCGGGCTCTGCCAGATGGCGAACCTGATCCACTGGCTGGTGTTGAACAGCCCCCTCACCGTGACGGAGCTGCACCACCACTCCGACGCCCTCTTCCCGGACGAGCGGCGGCGGGTCCCCTTCGGCACGGGCACCTCCGTGTGCTACAACAACATCGACTATCGCTTCCGCAACGACACGGACCAGCCGGTCGGCCTTCTCGTCTGGCTGACCGACGAGGAGCTCTGCGGAGAGCTGCGCAGCGAACGCCCCTATCCCTGCCGCTACCGCCTGACCGAGGAAAATCACCATTTCCGCCGGGAGGGGGAGAAATACTACCGCATCTCGCAGGTGTACCGCACCGTCACCGACCGGGAGAGCGGCGAGGTCCTGCGCCGGGAGCTGATCTTAGACAACCACTCGGCGGTGATGTACGATCCGGCCCTCATCCCGCCCGACGAGATACGCGAAGACGACGAAGGGCAGGACGGCCATGAAGACGCTTGACGCGATCCTTTCTTCCGCCGCGCGGCATCCGGACCGCCCCGCCTGCCGCTTCCCGGACGGGGAGATCTCTTACGGCGAGCTGCTCCGGCGCGCGGAGAAAGAGGCGGAGGGACTGCGATCCGGCGCGGGTCCCGTTCCCTTCGGCGGGGAGCGCTCGATCCCGGCGGTCGTGACGATCCTCGCGTGTCTCTTATCCCGCCGGCCCTACGTCCCGCTCACCCCCCGTCTGCCGGATGCCCGCCGGGACGCGATTTTCCGCATCCTCGCGGAATCCGCCCTGCCCGCGGACACGGCCTACATCCTCTTTACGAGCGGCAGCACCGGCGAGCCGAAGGGCGTTCCGATCTCGCGGGACAACCTCGACGCGTTCACGGCGATCCTGCCCCGGTGGTTCGCCGATCTCGACGGCGGCGGACCGCTGACGGTCTTCGGGGCGGCCCCGTTCAGCTTCGATCTGAGCGCGGCGGACCTCTTTTTCGCCCTCTGCGGGGGACACACCCTCGTCTCCCCCGACCGCGCGGATCCCGCCGACGCGATCCGGCTGCTCAAAACGGCAGACGCGGCCATCATGACGCCGACCCATCTGCGCCTCTGCCTGATGGACCCGGATTTCTCCCCCGCAGGATGCCCCCGTCTCGGCTGCGTCTATCTCTGCGGGGAGACGCTGGATCCCGCGGCGGCGGCCAAGTTCCTCGACCGGTTTCCCTCGCCCGCGATGATCCTCCTCAATGCCTACGGTCCCACGGAAGCGACCTCGGCGGTCTCGGCCGTGCGGATCACCCGGGAGATGACGCGCTCAGGCGGCCCGCTCCCCGTCGGCGAGATCGGGAACACCACGGCGGACATCCGCATCGAGGACGGCGAGATCGTCCTCACGGGACCGAGCGTCTTCGGCGGCTATTTCGGGCAGATCCCCGCGGAGAACGGCGTGCCGCACACCCACCGCACCGGCGATCTCGGTTCGATCGACGGCGGGCTGCTCACCTGCCGGGGCCGCGCCGACGGTCAGTTCAAGTACAAGGGCTACCGCATCGAGACCGGCGACGTGGAGGCCCATCTGCGCGCGCTCCCCGGGGTCCGGGACGGCGTCCTGATCCCGCGGCGCACCCCGGACGGCACGGGGATCCTCTCGCTCACGGTCTTTGTGGTCCCGGAGGACGGATGGGATCCGGATCCGGCGGCGATCCGAAGCGGGCTGGCCGCGCGTCTGCCCGACTACATGGTCCCGAAATCCGTGCGCTTCCTCGACCGCTTCCCGGTCACAGCCAACGGAAAGACGGACAGAAAGGCGATGGAATCGTATGTCTGACATCCGCGCGCTGCTCCGAGAAGTCTGCGGCGATCCCGCGGCGGGCGAGGACGGGGTGGATCTCCTTGAGAGCGGTCTGCTCGATTCGCTGGCCGTGATCGAGCTGTTCACGCGCCTCGAGGAAGAGGGGGTCGTGCTGATCCCCACCCGCGTCGATCGGGAAAAGCTGCGCACGGCCTCCGGGATCGAAGCCCTCGTCGCAGAGGCGCGCCGCAAAGCATCCAGTCAAAGCAACCCATAAAATTTCTACCATAAAAGGAGAAACAGCCATGGCAGCAAAGAAGAAACTCAGAGTCGGCATCATCGGCACCGGCGGCATCGCGCACGCCCATGCCAGAGCCTACAAGCAGTTTGAGGACGTGGAGATCGTGGCCGGGGCCGACATCATCCCGGGCAAGGCGCGGAAATTCCTCGACGAATTCGACTGGAAGGACGCGACGGCTTACGAGACGCACGAGGAGCTCTGCGCCCGGGACGACATCGACGCCGTCTCCGTGTGTACCTACAACGCGCAGCATGCCGCTCCGACGATCTGCGCGCTGACCTCCGGCATGAACGTCATGCTCGAGAAGCCGATGTGCGTGACGCTCGACGAGGCGAAGGCGATCCGCGCGGTCGAGCAGGCCACGGGCAGGTTCGTTTCCGTCGGCTTCCAGCCCCGCTACG
>JAFZPN010000023.1 GCA_017550315.1 Clostridia bacterium | reverse complement strand
CGCGAGGGTCGCGCCGGGCTGGGTCTTGTTCTCTTCGATAACGCGGTCGAGCTCGGCGAGCTGTTCGGGCGTGCCGCGGAAGGGAACGGATGTCATGACTTTTTTCATGGGTATATGTGCCTCCTTGGGAGTTTTTGATATGTGTGATGGGGTGTTTCCGGGTTATTTCTTTTCGCAGAATGCCTCAACGGCATCCGCCGCTTTTTCGAGGTAGTCGTTCTCCATAAGCTCGATGACGCCGCGGTCGACGAGGGCGGAGAGCTTCGGATCGATGGGCATGCGTCCGAGGACGGGGATGCCGAATTCGCGCGCGACGTCCTCGGCCTTCGACTTGCCGAAGACTTCGATTTCGGCGCCGCAGTCGGGACATTTCACGTAGGCCATGTTCTCGACGAGGCCGATGACCGGGATGTTCATGAGCGAGGCCATATTGACGGCCTTCGAGACGATCATGGAGACGAGGTCCTGCGGGGTGGTGACGATGATGACGCCGTCGAGCTTGATGGACTGGAAGACGGTGAGCGGGACGTCGCCGGTTCCGGGCGGGCAGTCGACGAACATATAGTCGACGTCGCCCCAGAGGACGTCGGTCCAGAACTGCTTGACGGTTCCGGCGATGACGGGTCCGCGCCAGACGACGGGACGGGTCTCGTCCTCGAGGAGGAGATTGACGGAGATCATCTTGATGCCGGTCTTGGTTTCGAGCGGCATGAGGCCGTCGTCCATCGCGAGGATGTCGCCCTTCGTGCCGAACGCCTTCGGGATGGAGGGGCCGGTGATGTCCGCGTCGAGGAGGGCGCAGGAGAGATCGCGGCGCTGGAGGGTGACGGCGAGCATCGAGGAGACGATGGACTTGCCGACGCCGCCCTTGCCGGAGATGACGCCGATGACGTGTTTGATGTTGGAATTCTTGTTGGGCTCCTCATAGGAAGGGGCGCGCGAGGAGCAGTTGGCGCTGCACGTCGAGCAGTCGTGCGTGCAGTTGGAACTATCAACCATAAAGTAAAAATCCTTTCCTGTCGGTCCGTTCTCACCGCCGCGGCGATGAGGACAGAAAGACGCTATGATACTCTTCGTTATTATACACCAAACCGCGCAAAAAAACAAGAGATTCGCGCGCGATTCAGCGGATTTTTTCAGAAAAATCGTTTTCAAAAAAGGAAGAGGACGGAATTGGAGGCTGCGCGGATGTGCGGTTGTCCGTGCTGACGAAATAAAAGATGAAGCAGAGCTAAAATCCGTTCCCTTCTCCGATTTCGCCGCACAAAAAAGTACGCACCCGGACAGATGCGCACTTTCTATATTGGTGAACGAACTTGCCTTCAGGCGAGTTCGTCATGTGTCCCCTGGCACTGCCTGGTTACCATTCTTTTCGGCTCTCGCGGTACGGATCCACCTCTGCTGAGAACACCGGACGGATCGTCACGGAGCACGTGAATTCCGTCTCCTGGAAGCGGTATTCCTCCGCGAGCTGCGGGCCGCAGGAGTTCGATCCGATGCCCGACTGACGGCAGTCGAGGATCACCGTCGTCTCCGGCTCGCGCTCGAGCTCATAGTGATGCCGCTTTTCCGTGAGCTGCTCGGGGGAGAAGTGCGACGCGTTGAACGAGAACGGCTCGCCGGACGTGAACAGGAATCCGTGTCCCGCGACCGTGTGCACATCCGCCCAGCGGCATCCCCAGTGCGAGGAGTTCTCCTGCGGGAAGACGTAGGGCTCGTAGTTCTCCGTCACCGTGGACCGGAATTCGTCCAGCCGCGACGCCAGCCGCTTGTCCGCGTAGCTCTCCATCGGGCCGTAGCCGAAGTAGGCCATCTGCTCCGCGCCTTCGGGCATCGTCAGACGCACGCCGAAGCGCGGATAGAACATCCTCTCGCGGCGGCTGCGGTCCCACTGATTCCCGTGCTCGATCTTGCGCATCTTCACGTCATAATCGATCTTAAGGCCCATGCCCGCCCGGATCGTGTAGGTCACGTCCGCCCACAGGATCGGGCCGTGCGGCGCGCAGCCCATCGAGATCTTCGCCGCGACGACGACTTTCTCGGGCGTCGCTTCCGTGAGCTCGCAGGAATAGCACTTGATCTTCGCCTCGTCCAGACCCTCTCTCTGCCAGCCCCACCGCACGTTCCGGTCGTTGTCCGTCGGCGCGCGCCAGAGCTCGGGGACGATGGGCTTCGTGATGAGGCGCTCGCCGTTGTCGACGATCTCCTTCACCATGCCGCAGGTCCGGCAGATCGTGTAAACCGTCTCGCCCGCGGTCACCGTGATCTGCTTGCGGCAGACCTCGGCCTCGACCGGATAGAGCGCGGCGGGCGCCTGATAGACCGGGATGCTGTCCTCATAGATGAACTGCGCGATGCCGACCTCGTGGCCGACCGGCGCCCATTCCGTCGGGACCTTCTGGCGGAAGGAGAAGTTCACCGTCACGATGCCGCCCGTCGGGAGCTCGTCGAACAGGGTGAATTCCTTCGTTTCCTGCGGGCCGATGCCGAGGTCCGTAAGAACGCCGGACATCAGGACGCGGCCGTCGCGCTTCACGTCCCACGCGCAGGAGAGATCGCTGAAATCTCTGAAATACCGTCTGGACTTGACGGCGTAGGTGCCGGGCCTGACCTCGGTGACCGCCGCGGGCATGATCGCCTGCTTGAGCTCCTTCAGGCCCGTGTGCGGCCGGCGATCCGGATAGACGAGCCCGTCGACGCAGAAGTTTCCGTCGTTAGGGGTGTCGCCGAAGTCGCCGCCGTAGGTAAAGGACGGATTGCCGTACTTGTCCCCGATCGCGACGGAGTGGTCGATGAATTCCCAGACGCAGCCGCCGAAGAATTCGTCATGGTTCTCGATCACTTTCCAGTAGGCCGCGAGGTCTCCGGGGCCGTTGCCCATCGCGTGGGAGTATTCGCAGAGGAAGAGCGGCTGGTCGAACTTCTCATCCTCGCAGTATTCCGCGCACCATGCGGGCGTCGGGTACATGTGGCTTTCCACGTCGGTGACGTCGCGCTTGTGTTCGCCGCCGTTGTATCCGGAATGCGCGCCTTCGTAATGCACGAGGCGGGAGGTGTCGCGGGACTTGATCCACGCGGTCATCGCGGCGTGGTTGCGGCCGAGGCCGGATTCGTTGCCGAGGGACCAGAAGATCACGGACGGGTGGTTCTTGTCGCGCTCCACCATGCGCTCGGCGCGGTCGACGTACGCCTTTTCCCACGCCGGATTGTCGGACAGGCCGTTCCACGGATGCATGCCGTGCGTCTCGATGTCGGTCTCGTCGCAGACGTAGATGCCGTACTTGTCGCAGAGCGCGGTGAACCGGGGATCGTTCGGGTAGTGCGAGGTGCGGACCATGTTGACGTTGTGCGCCTTCATGATCATCAGATCGCGCTTCATGTGCTCGACCGGAGTCGCGTGGCCGAGGAGGTGATGGCTGTCGTGGCGGTTGACGCCCTTGGCCTTGACCTTCTTGCCGTTGATGAGGATGCATTTGTCCCGGATCTCGATCCTGCGCGCGCCGACGGGCAGGGCGATGTGCTCGCTGCCGCAGGCGAGATACAGGGTGTAGAGATTCGGCTCTTCGTCGGACCACAGCTTCGCGCCCTCGACGGCGGGGATTTCGATCGTGCCCTCTCCGTTCACGGAAAGCACGCCGGAGGACAAGGTCTTCCCGCACGGGGCGTTGAGCTTCCACGCGACGTCGGCCTCGCCGGTCAGGGAGAGCTCGGCGCGGAAACAAGCGGTCGAATAGTCATCGGACAGATCGCACTTCACGAAGACGTCGCGCACGTGCACGGGATCGCGGAACAGGAGATAGACCTCGCGGAAGATGCCGGACATGCGCCACATATCCTGGTCCTCGAGGTAGGTGCCGTCGGACCACTTCAGGACGAGGACCTTGAGGGTGTTCTTCCCTTCGTGGATCAGGCCGGTGACGTCGATCTCGGTGGACAGGTGGGAGACCTGCGAATAGGCGGCAAAGGTGTCGTTGACCCAGACGTAGAAGGCGGAATCGACGCCCTCGAAGTTCAGATAGGTCTTCTTCGCCTTCATCGCGACTGGAATCGTAAAGTCGCGGACATAGAGCGCGCAGGGATTCTCGTCCGGGACAAAGGGCGGATCGACCGGGATCGGATAATTCACGTTCGTGTAGTTCGGAACGTCGTATCCGCGGCCCAGCGCCATCTGCCAGCTCATGGGGACGGTCATGCGGTCGAAGCCCTCGGTCGTGAAGTCCGCGCCGGTCACGTCACGGCAGCAGACGTCCGCGAGGGAGCGGAAGAACCGGAACGCCCACTCGCCGTCGAGGGACTTGAAGAAGGCGGATTCCCCGCGGTTCTCAAGCGTCGCGTCGCTTTCGGAGGGGAACGGAATGAAATACGCGCGGGGCGCTTCGCAGCCGATATGCAGGGTTTCCGGATTCTCGTGGTAATCGGGAAGACAGAGAGGCATGGCAATTTCTCCTTTGATATAGAGTATTCCGATCATGGACTGGTTTCATTATACCATGCGCGGCGGGAAAATGCAAGGGAAAAAGAAAATGCAAAAGAAGCGGGGAATTTCAAAAAAACTCTTGACACCGTGCCATGGATGCGGTATAATATGCTTTACCGTGGATTTTTATGGAATAAGGTAGCATTGCCTCTTACCTGCGGATTCGCAGAGAAACATACCACGCGCAAACGATTTCGCACGGAGGACAGGATGAAGCTGGACCTGACCGACCTTCTGAAACAGCGTTCGGACGCCGTTCGCTTCGACTATACCTTCGATCCCGCGCACACCGACACGGAATGCGTCGACTTCCCCGACGACGTCACGATCCCCGAGGACGGGATCCGCGTCAGCGGCGAAGCGGTCGACTCCTTCGGATGCCTCTGGTTCCGGGCGCACGTCACGGTCTCGTATCAGACCCGGTGCGCGCGCTGCCTCGACGACATCCGGCGGGACATTTCCTTCGACGTGGAACGCATGATCCTCACCGAAGCCGCTCCCGAGGTCTCCCACCTCGACGAAGACGGCGAATGGGACGGCGTGACCGACGATGTGCTCACGGTGAACGAAGGCAAGCTGATCCCCGACGCCGACCTGATCGAGGAAGCGTCCCTCGCCATCCCCACCTTTGATCTGTGCGAACCCGACTGTCCCGGCCTCTGCTCCAAGTGCGGCAAGCGGCTGAAGGACGGCGACTGCGGGTGCCGGGAGGACAAGTACGTCAACCCGAAATTCGCGATCCTGCAAACCCTTCTGGACGATAAGCAGAAGGAAGAAAACTAACAGAAAGAGGCGCAAACAACATGGCAGTTCCGAAAAGAAAAGTATCCAAAGCGAGAAGAGACAAGAGACGTTCCAGCCACTGGAAGCTCGACATGCCCGGCATGGTGAAGTGCCCGCACTGCGGCGAATACGTGCTCTCTCACAGAGTCTGCAAGGCCTGCGGTTACTACAACGGCAAGCAGGTGAAGGTCGTCAGCGAAGACTGACCTGCAAAGAACAATTCCGTGCCCTCGCATGCGGCGCGGAATTTTGTTTTCGAGGCGGATTTCGACAGGATCCGACCTCCGTCCGGCACCGAAAGGAGGCTTCTCATGCGCTGCATCCCGAAACAGCGGCGGACCCGCGCGGTCCGTTCGATCTTCGCCGCCCTGCTGATCGCGGGCTTTCTCATCTATGCCGTCCCTCCGGCGAGCGGCGCGATGGGGATCCGCGTCCCGGCATGGCCCTTCACCGCGCTCGCGTTCGTCTGCCTGATCGCGGCGGTCTACCTCCTCGTCCGGTATGAGATGACGGGCTTTCAGTATATCATCCGCCCGCGGACCGAGACCGACGACACGGGATTCGTGACGGCTTACGCGACCGGGCATCCCGTGATCTACGACATGCTCCCGGAGCAGCTCGACTTTGCCGTACTCAAATCGCAGGGCGCGCGGCCCGGGGCGATGGAGTGCCTCCTCTCCCTCGGCGATCTGGCCGCGGTCCATCCGCTGCGGCGTAACCGTCGAGACGGCATGACGAAGAGCGATCTGCGGCAGCGGTATGCATCGGACGGGTATGTCTGGTACGACTACACGCTGACCCTCGGGATCGACGACGCGCTCGCGCTCGTTTTCCGCGACGGGCAGCGCATGATCGGCGTCCTGATCGAGGCGGACGAGGAAATGCGCGCGTATTTCACGACGTTAAAGCCCGGGAAATGATGCGCAGAGAAAAGAGAAGAGTGAAGAGTTGAGGAAGGAAACCTCCGGTTTCCAAAGAGAAATCTACGGTCGTGAAGCTGTATTACATGTACAGCCGCACGACCGTTTGATTCTTTTGAAATCCGTTTACGGATTTCTACCTCAACTATTCACTTTTCTCTCTTCTCTCTTCACTGATCTTCTTTCCACCTCTCCGCGTCGCGGCGGAAGAGCTCGCTGAGCGCGACGGCGTGGTCGTCGATCGAGACCCGTTCCTCCGGCGAGAACGACGCGAGGGAGCGCACGATCTCGTGCAAAAGCTCCCCGATCATGCCTTCGAGATGCGCGAGGCCTTCGTCCGTGATCTCGATGTACACCTGTCTCCGGTTTTCCCGGTTGTGCGAGCGGCGGACGTAGTTCTGCTCCTCGAGATCGTTCACCAGCTTCGTGAGCTGCTGCTTCGTGATCCCCATCTCATCGGCGAATTTCGTCATCGTCACCGGGTGATCCCGGTAGGCGCGCAGGGCGTACAGCATCGAAAAGCCGTGCGAATGAAAGCGGTACTGATTCGTCTCCACGATGTGCCGCCGGGTGAGCGCGTAATAATCCACCATAAAATTCAAGAAATCCCGCGCGATCTCAATATCCTGCCGATCCGCCATGCCGCTGCCTCCTCGCTTTGGTTTGCTTCATCATACCACATCCGCGGGAAAATGTCAAGGATTGAAAGTGTTATCATTTGTGAACAATTCACACATGGCACGGAAACAGAAAAGGACCGTCACCGGTCCCCTTGTTTGAGAATCGCGTCGAGCAGGATCTGCACCACGACGGCCACGAGGAACAAAAGCCAGTTGACGCGC
This sequence comes from Clostridia bacterium, assembly GCA_017550315.1. GTDB lineage: Bacteria > Bacillota > Clostridia > Oscillospirales > CAG-272 > UMGS1696. The sequence continues at coordinate 9,601 of JAFZPN010000023.1, read as the reverse complement.
CAGAGGTGCATCCCGAAGCCCGTGAGGAAGAACAGAATCGTCGTGCCGACCCAGAGGATCCCGGACAGCCCGTCCTGCACGGTTTTGCTGAGGTTGTGCTTCCGGTTGTACTTCTCCGCCATGTCGAGCAGGATCTGCCCGATCGTCGTCCAGAGGAAGATCAGCCACGCGTACTTCCACGCATGCCCGAGAAGCCCGAAGAGGAAAAAGACGATCGCGGTAGTAACCCACATGACGGCGGAAGTCTTTTCGAGGTAGAATTTGAGCCGTCTCTGCCCCGCGGAGCGATCCTCGGCCACAGCCGCCGCCCCGTCGGAGGAGGGCAGCGCGCGCAGCATCGCCTCGATCTGATCGACGTTGCGCAAAACGTCCCGGTAGGCATCGAGCTCGCTCATACCCGCCGCGACGCGATCGTCGAAGCGCTTATCGAGATCCGCGGTCAGCTCTGCCGCCATGTCGCGCGCGGCTTCGGTCCCGGCGGACGCGCAGAGCTCCTTGATCTTCCGGTTCAGCTCCTTCTTCACGGTCTTATCCTCCGTTGTCTCCAAAATCCCATTTCCTCTCGGATGATGCCATTATACAATATTGTTCCCTCCCCGTCAAGCGCAGGCGGGAAAGGTTAAGCAAATTTTAATGTTCCGGGAAAAAGATCCCCCGGCGGAGATCGGTTGAAAATCTCTTCCGGGGGATTTTGGTTCTATGGGGATCCGTTTTACCGGATGAAGACCCGCGACGTGATGAGCGCCGGGATCAGCCAGACGAGCTGATACAAGGTGATCGTCAGAGGCGTCAGGCCGCCGAGCAGGTTCGCGAGCAGGAGGATCGTCATGATCGCCGCGCTCACGAGGATGCTCATGACCGCCAGCGCGACGTGCGTCTTCCGCGTCCGGAGCACCTTGCCGCAGAAGGAGATCACCTGCAATAGGGACTTCTGCGAGCCGCAGGTCACGAGGCCGGAATCCGCCTTCGCTTCGTAGGAGACGACCTCCTCGGGATCGGCATAGCGCACGATCTTGAGAGGCATCTTCTTCATGCTCAGCTTCTTCGCGATCATCGCCTCGTCGATGTTCGGATCGAACGTGCGGACGCAGGCGTAGAGGCCGCCGCCGGAGAACTGCTTCAGGATGACGTCCATGTCGCTGTCCATCTCGTACTTCACGTACATCTTCGCCACGAGCTTGTCCTCGCGGAACATGTACATGATCGAGAGCTCGTCGGAGAGGTCCACGTCGTCCTCGATGGCGTCGTCCGGGATCTCAAAGCCCCGGTCGCGGAGGGCGTCGCAGCTGCCGAAGATGATGTTCACGCCGTCCACCTGCGTCGCGAGGAAATTGTCCTCGGCATCGTAGATGCGGACGTTCGAGGAATTGCCGAGGTCCTTCGTCGCCACCTCGAAGACGTCCTGAAGCGGACCGCCCGCGTAGGCGAAGACGGAGGAGGCGTAGTACAGCACCCGGTCGATGCGGGCGTTGTTGTAGATGCGGATGTTCTGCACCTTGACGAAGTAGGACGGGAACACGTTCTTGTCGTCGAAGGAGATGACGGAGGCGTTCGAGTACTCTTCGAGCGAGGTCTCGCCGATGATCGCGCTGTCATATTCCTTTGCCGTCACGTTAGCACGGTAGAAGGGATACGAGAAGGTCACGAACACGGAGAGCGGCGCGAGCATCAGGAGGGATTCGTACATCGCGCGGGCCACCGTCGTGCCGTTTCCTCCGCGGATCCGGGCGATCAGGCCGAAGATCAGCGAGAGCAGGACCGCCGCGCCCATCACGAACATCATGAAGGTGCCGGTCGTGGAGTCGGGCTTGGCGAGGCGGGCGAAGAACCCGTCGATGAAGTCGGTCTTTTCGATCTTCATCACGTCGCAGACGTCTTCGGTGTCCGCGAACGCCTTGGTCTCGTTTTCGGATTCGTCGTCGCGCAGACGCCGCACGATGTGCTTCGGCTTCTTGCTCGACACGATGCGGAAGTTCATCATCTCCCGCTTGTTGTTGAAGACGGAGTAAACGATCGTCATGAACGCGGCGAGGGCGACGAGGAAGTTGAACATCTTCGGCTCCTCGGGCGAGATCGTGATCCGCGCCACCACGGCGGAATACAGGATCCCGGCCAGGGCGAGCAGCGCGGTCATGCTCTCGGGTCTCGGCGTGCCGCGCAGGATGCCCTTCACGCCGTTTGCGATCTCATCGTAGGCGCAGAGGCAGGCGAGAAGCATGATCTGGAGGCTGACCATCGAATAGACCGCCGGATAGACGGACGGGTCGAGGACGCCGCCGAACTGCATCCCGGTGCCGGTGATGAGCCGCGTCACCGCTTCGATGTTCTCGAAGAGGAAGAGCAGGACCGTCAGGGCGAAGCACAGGATCATGCGGATGAACAGGGAGACCGAGCGGCGCCCGTACTCCTTGCGGATCTCGGGGATCTGGGATTTGTCGATGAATTCCGGGCGGTCGAGGCGCTGCGCGGCGTCGCGCGTCTGCTGCTTCTGCTCGATCTTGTCGCCGAATTCCTTTGCGCGTCCGGCGCCCTTGCCCTTGTTCTTCCCGTCGTCCAGACCGAAGGCCACCATGAGGTTGATGTCGGTCGGGTCGATGTCCTCGTCCTCGAAGGGCTCGTCGGGCGTCTGCCAGCCGGTCTTCTTCTCGGGTTCCTTTTTCGCATCGGCCGGCTTGACGCTGTCGAAGGTCTTGGTGCTGCCGTTCTCGTCCTCCGCCGTCTCGTCGAGGCGGTTCTGCAGATCGGTCAGCGAAGATTCGGCCGTGACGGCGGGTTTCTCGGCTGCCGGTTTTTCCGTCTTCGCAGGCTGGGCGGCGGGATGGAAGTCGTTCTCCTCCGCGAGCGTTTCGGCTGCCCAGCGGAGCAGTTCCTCGTCGGAGAGATTCTTCGCGGAGCGGCGGGACTGCTTCACGAACGGGCGTTCGCCGTCCTTCGCCGCGATCTTATCGGAGACTTCGTCCTTTACGGCTTCCGCCGTCTCTTCGATCGTCTCCGCTGTTTCCGTGACGGCCTCTGCGACCGGTTCCGCGACCGCTTCGGTCACCGCCTCGGCAGTTTCGCCGACGGCTTCCGCCGATTCGTCCGCGATCTCGGCGGCTGCCTGGGCCGCTTTTTCCGCGAGACTTGTTCCGGCAGCCGGAAGCGCGATCTCTTCGCTTGCATCCGCCGCGGCATCCTTCGCCCGCTGCTCGGCGCGCTTGGAACGCCCGAACATGGCGGCGGCCGCTTCGGCGATCAGAGCGTCGGTTTCGTCGTCCTGGACCTCTGCCGGTGTCTCGGGTTCCGAGAGGATCGGCTCTCCGTCGTCCGTGAGGAAGGTGTCCTCGTCAGCGACGGGCTTTTTCTTTTTATCTTTTCTGCGGAAGAGACTGAATCTCTTCTTCTGCGGTTTGACTTCGCCGAAGAGCTGTTCCACGCGCTCGTCCGAGATCTCCTCGCCGACGGGCGTCTTTATCTCGTCCATCGGATAGGCCGGTTCCGCGCCGAAATCGACCGGATCGTCCGCCGGGACATCGGTCGCCGCCGGGGTTTCCGCATCGGCGTCCTCGGTGAGCTCATATTCGTCGAGGAAGCTGCCGTCCTGCTTGCCTGCCTCCTGTGCCGGCGTGTCGAAATCGCCCTCGGTGGGCACGACGAACGCGGTATCGAGCGCGGAGATCAGTTCCTCCTGCTCGGCTTCCTCGCGCGCCTCCTCTTCCTCCACGGTCTTCTGCATCCGGGAGAAGAGTCCGCCCTTCTTCGGCTTTGCGGCCGGTGCGTCGGAAAGCTCCGCCGCCAGCGCGTCCGCATCGCGTTCCGCCGTCTGACGGATCCGCGCGAACAGGCCGCCGCGCTTCGGTTCCCGGGGTGCCGGTTCCGAAGGTGCCGGTTCTTCCGCGGGAACGTCGGTCACGGGTTCTGCGTCCTCAAACTCATCGAGGAGCGCGGACACGGCGTCGGAGGTATCGTTCTCCGCCTTGCGCAGACGCGCCAAAACACCGCCCGCCGCCACTGCAGCTGCCGTTTCGGGCTCGACCAGCACTTCCGGCTCTGCCGGCTCTTCGGGGACTTCCGGCTCCGTCGGTTCGGGCTCTTCGGGCGTTTCCGGTTCCGCGGGGATCTCCGGCTCGGGTTCCGGTTCAGGCTCGGGTTCGGGCTCCGTCGGCGTTTCGTTCATCGTGAAGACGAATTCGTCGCCGGACGCGGGCTTCGGTTCCGCGGGCGCCGCCGGTTCCTCCTCCGCGAGGATCTCTCTCAGCATATCTTCCAGCGGATCGCGCTCCGTCTTCTGTTCTTCCGCGGATTCGCCGGAATCTTCGGACGCCTTCTCCGGTGTCTCGGCGGGAGCTTCTTCCGGCGCGGGATCGTCCGCCGCGGCCTCATCCTCATCCTGATATTCCGGCATGTATTTGCGCAGGAGCGCGTTGATGTCGAGATCGCTGTCGGAATCGGAGGAATCCTTCGCGTCGGAGGTCAGATCGATGGAAGTATCCGCGAAAAAGTCGTCGTCAAAGCCGCGCTCTTCTGCGGGATTCCCGCTGACGAGTGCGTCGTTGTCCGTTCCCGGATTTCCGTTTTTCCTTTTATTCTTCGCCATTCCTGTGCCTGACAGCCGCGGCGCGCGCAGCCGTCCATCCTTTCATCGCTTTACTTTATCTGAGGTGACCCGTTCCGTTCGTCCGCTGCATCCTCGCCGCGTGGCAGAGCAGTACGGACGCCGCCGTTGAGACGTTGAGGGAATTGACTTTTCCGAACATCGGGATCGAAACCGTGAAGTCGCAGCGCTCCCGCACGAGACGGCTGACGCCGCTGTCTTCTCCGCCCAGCACGATCGCGCAGGGGAGGTTCCAGTCCGTTTCGTAGTAATCCTGACCGTCCGCCTCCGCGGCGAAGGTCCAGATCCCGGCTTCTTTCAGGTTTTCGACGGTGTTCGCGATGTTCGCGACCTTCGCCACCGCCACATGCAGGATCGCGCCTGCCGACGCCTTGGTGACAGCCGGGGTGAGTCCGCAGGCACGCCGCTCGGGAATGATGACCCCGTGGGCGCCCGCGCATTCCGCGCACCGGATGACCGCGCCGAGATTGTGCGGATCCTCGATGCCGTCGCAGACGACGATCAGGGGGCGCTCCCCGCGTTCCCGCGCAATGGCGAGGATGTCGTCGACGGTGGCGTACGCCTTTTCCGCGACCATGGCGGCGATGCCCTGGTGATGCTCCCCGCGCGCGATGCGGTCGAGGGATTCCGTATTGGAATCGACGACGGTGATGCCCGCCTTCTTTGCCTCCGCGACGATCGCCGTGATCGAGCCTTCCCGGCCCGCGACGAGGATCTTGTCGACCGGCGCGCCGGATTTCACCAGCTCCATGACGGCGTTGCGCCCCACGACGACGTTCGACGGCAGCTCCCGCCGCTCCCGTGCCGCGCGCTCCGGTTTTCTTCTTCTGTTGTTGTCCTGCATGGATTTTTCATCCTGTCGTGTGTTGTTGTCCGACGGGCGCAATGCGCCTTTATATAATGAACCATGATGTATTATAGCACATTCCGTCCGATTTGTACAGTCTATCTGAAATTATTTCGCATTTTTCCGCGCAAAAATTTATAGTACGGCGATTTTTTCGCCTGAAAACCAAAAAGGATGCGGAATCCGCATCCTCGTTGTGCTGCAATGGAAAGGCTCTTACGCGCGTCTCGCGGCGAAGCATTCGCTGCAGTAAACAGGTCTGTCGCTCGTGGGCTGGAACGGGATCTTGCACGGCTTGCCGCATTCCGCGCAAACGGCGTCGAACATCTCTCTGGGTTCGCGGCCGGCGTTCTTTCTCTTGTCACGGCAGGCTTTGCATCTCTGGGGCTCGTTCTGGAAGCCCTTCTCCGCGTAGAATTCCTGTTCACCGGCGGTGAAGACGAATTCGTTGCCGCATTCCTTGCATACTAAGGTCTTGTCCTCGTACATGTTTCTTTCCTCGCTTTGCCAAATCGGCTTGAATTTTTTTGCCCTCGGCGGACACTCTCACCGTCACCTTTGCAGAACAACGCACTTGAGTTAGGCTATCCGGGCGTATGAACAGCGCGGATGTCACGTCCGCACCGCCCGGGTACGGATATGGGGCCGGCTGTTATTTTAAAACCCCTCGGGGATTTAAAATCAGGATTGGTTTTGCAGGAGTCCTCTCACTTTCGCCTTCACACGGTACAATGCGTTGCTGACAGATTTTCGGTCACACCGGAGTTCTACAGCGATTCTTCCAACGGACAGTCCCTTACGATACAGGTCAAACACATCTCTTTCCCGCGGCGCGAGCGACGAGCGGATCCGCCTCACGAGCCCGGCGGAATCCTCGGCTTCGATCAAAAGCGCCAGCGGATCGTCTCTCTGCGCGTCGTCCGCATGTCCCTCTCCCCGCATCCTCCTCCCCCGCTCCGCCCGCGTTCTGCGCAGCTCGGAGATGAGCGCGCGCTCGACGCAGATCTTCGCGTAGAGGCCGAAGGTCACGGCTTTTCCCTTGCCCGCGGGATCGTAGGTCATCGCCGCCCGGTACAGGGCCAGCGCCGCGATCTGCGAGAGGTCCTCCGGTCCGCGCGAGGCGTCATCGGAGGTGAAGGACGGCAGAAACCGCGCCACGGCGGACTCCGTCAGGTTCCGGTAGAGCGCGGCGAGGGCTTCAAACGCCTCCCCGTCTCCCGCGCGGATCCTTTCGGTCAGCCGGACGACGGCCTCTCCCGAAACGGATGATTCCTTCAAGAAGAGACTCCCGGAAAAAGATGGTACAATACTCTATGTACCATTATATCACAAAGCATGAATTTGTCAAGAGATTTTTCAAAATTTCTTCATGATTTTCACAAGAAAACCCGTCCCCGCCCGCTTTCTCGGTGAAAAAGCACAGGGCGGGGACAAAAATCGTCATTCTGTTCGTTCAATTCCGAAAAACATCCGGATAAGACCCGCTGTATTCCGTTTGAAAATCCGTCCGCGGGGACCTCTCACCCGGTGGGCGGCGTCACTTCTCAAAGAGATAATTTACGTTCCCCGTCACGATGGCGAGGAGTCCGCGGTAGACGACGTCCGGCTTGTCCTCGAAATTCATGCGCATCCGCTGCACCTGCATGTAGGAATCCGCGCGCAGATCGAGCTTGAACGCCAGCCCGTCGCGGTCGGTGATCGAGCAGTGGAAGACGTACCCGCCCCCGTCGCGGTCGATGCTGTGGTTCCAGACGGCTCCGCGCTTCTCGAGGGACAGGTGGCGCATCGCGCTGACATAGCTCTTTTCCCGCACGGCCGCGAGGAGCAGGTCGTCCGAGAGTCCCCGCGCGATCATGCGGCCCGTGTCCGTCACGGCATAGAGATCCCGGCCCGCGGATTTCTCGTCCGCGGAGGAGGCGTCGGCCTCTCCGTCCGTGTTTTCGGGATCGGGCTCCTTGCGGACGATGTGGCCGTCCTTGATGAGCTCATGGAAGCACGTGACAAAGTCAAAATAGTCCACGTAGCCGTCGCGGATGACGATGGCGGCGAGGTCGTTGTATTCGAGCGGGTAGCCCACTTTTTCGAGGAGGTAGAGGATGAAGACCTTTACCTGTTCCGGCGAATGAAATGTTTCCGGCATGATTTCAACTCAACTTTCGTAATCCGATATTCTTTCGTCTGTCCGGACTGCCCGGACCGCGGCGGGGGGCGAATAAATCGTTCTCTCAGGCGTGAACGAAAAACGGGAAGGCTGCGCTCCCCGTTTTGTTTCGTTTCCTCTCGGCCGGGTCAACCGGCCCCGACGGGATCAGTTGCCGCCCGCAGACGCTTCTGCTTCGGCTGCCGCTTCGGCCTGTTCCTCGGTGGTTTCGGTTCTGGCTTTCCAGGTCATGTAGTCCTTGAGCTGGGTCTTCTTGAAGTCCCGCGTGCCGTAGTAGGTGGACTTGATGCCGGAGAGCTCGGTGGTGAAGAGGTAAGCGTCCTGAAGGAAGATGATCGGGATGACGGGCATGTCTTCCATCAGCTTGGCCTCGGCCTGGTGGAGGAGAGCCGCGCGGGCGCTTCTGTCCTTCTCGGCGAAGGCGGAATCGATCAGCGCGTTGTAGTCCTCGTCCACGTAGCCGGTGATGTGGCCGTAGAGATCGTAGTTATCGGAATCCATATCGACGCCGCCGCCGGAGAACTCAACCGCGAACTGGGAGAGCGCGCCGAACGCGTCGGGAGAGAGCATCGTCATGTCGATCGCGATGACGTCGAAGGAGCCTTCGTCGTAGATCTTCTGGAAGTTGTCGTTGGTGATGACCGGGTCGTCGGCATTGGCACGGCCCTTGACGGCTTCGACGGTGACATTGAAGCCGAGGTCGCCCCAGACGCCCTTGACGTAATCGGCGATCGCGAGGTCCACTTCGTTGTTGCGCACGGTCAGCGTGAAGGAGCCGCTCGTGACGCCCGCGGAGGAGAGCAAGCTCTTCGCGCCCGCGACATCCGCCGTGGTGGAGAGGAGCGCGCCGCCCGCATCGCGGAAGGAGGTGCCTGCGGTGGTATCGAAGACCTTATAGGGGATATAGCCGGTCGCCGGCTTCGCGAAGGTCACGAGGTTCGCGACGGTCTGGCGATCGATCGCCACGGAGAGCGCGCGGCGGACTTCCGGCTTCGCAAAGAGCGGGTTGGTCGTGTTGAAGACGTATGTGTGCGCCGCCATCATGTCGGTCACGACGGCGGAGGAGGCATACTGCGCGCGGGCGGAAAGCGGGAGCTCGCCGTCATAGAAGGACTGGCCGGAGGTGAGGAGGAGGAGCTGCGCTTCGGCGTTGCCGTTGCCGTAGTTGTTCAGAAGACGGTACGGGATGACGTACTTGTCGAGGATCTCTTCCTTGTCCGGATCGAGATAGTAGTAGGAGGAACGCTCGAGACGGAAGACGCCGCCCATCGCCATTTCCTTCGGGGAGAACGGACCGTTGGTGACGATATTGGTGGTCTTCATCGCCCACTGGTCGGTGCCGTCGTCGGCGCGGTAGCGGGTGATGACGTCTTCACGGAGCGGAACGAGCGCGATGGAGGAGCAGTTCTCGAAGAACTGGTCGAGGTCGACCTTCTGCTCGAACTGGATCTCGAGGGTGTAGGTGTCGACCGCCGCGACGCCGAGGTCGTCGATCGTCGCATCGCCGCGTTTGATGGCGCGGGCGTTCTTGATGTCATAGAGCAGGGAGGCTGCTTCGCACGCGTTGTCCGGCTCCATGATCCGCTTCCAGGAGTAGACATAGTCCGCAGCCTGGACGGAACGGCCGTCGCTCCAGCGGTTGGAGTTCAGGGTCACGAGGATGATATATTCGCCGTCTTTGTCCTTGTCGACCTTGTAGCTCTTCATGCCGGCCTTCTTCCACTTGCCGTTTTCGTCAAGAGAGGTGAGGCCTTCAAACAACAGGCTCATGTATTTGAGCATGGCATCGTCCGTGATGCTCTGCTGGGGGTCGAAATTATATACCTCGGTGGTGAGATACATGTCGATAATGGCGCCCTTGTCATAGTCGCCTGTCTCGGTCTTTGCCAGGGTGGTGCATCCTGCGAGTGCGGATGCGAGCATCAGCGCGGCAAGAATCAGGGACAACACCTTTTTCATGATTCTGAAATCCTCCTTGCGCCCGGCGTCTGCGGGGCTT
>JAFZPN010000022.1 GCA_017550315.1 Clostridia bacterium | reverse complement strand
GTTCCGCGACATCTTTACCGGCGAAGAGACCGGCGTCGTCACGGGCCACCTCTCCACGGGCATCAAGTCCCACGACTGCCGCATCTTCCGCGGAACCCTCGTCGAGAAATAATCCGTGGCGGAGAATCTCTACGAGCAGCCGAAGTGCATGAAATGCGGCAAGACCCTCACAAACGACGAAATCGGCATCCACAAGAAGATGATCAACCGCGGCGCGACGGAGTTCTTCTGCATCCGCTGCCTCGCGGAGTTCACCCATTCGACCGAGGATCGTCTCCGTGAGCGGATCGAGCATTTCCGTGCGCAGGGTTGTCTCTTGTTTCAATAATCCGGAGGGAGCAGGATCAAATCCTGCTCTCTTTTTTGTGTTTCGGCTTGCAAGCGTCCCCGGAACATGGTATAATGAAACAGACCGACCAAACATAGCGGAGGCATCCATGCTCTTTCAATATCTCGGAACCGCGGCGGCGGAGGGCGTCCCCGCGCTCTGGTGCAACTGCGAACGCTGCGTGCGCTCCCGTGAGATCGGCGGACGCGCGCTCCGGACCCGCTCGCAGGCCATCGTCGACGGCGCGCTCCTCATCGACTTTCCCGCGGACACGCTCGGCCATCTCTACCGGAACGGACTCGATCTTCTGAACGTCCGCGACTGCCTCATCACGCACACCCACGGCGATCACCTCTATCCGGAGGATTTCTCCATGCTCCGCGCAGGGTACGCCCATGTTCCGCCGGACTACCGCATCACGTTCCGCGGATCCGAGGCGGTCCGGGACGCGCTGGCGGGCGTTCTCGCGCAGCCCATCCGGGAGGGATCGGCTGCGTTCGAGGTCATCCGCCCCTTCGAGCCTGCCGCCGTCGGACGCTATACCGTCACGGCTTATCCCGCGATCCACGATCCGAATGCCGGTCCGCTCTTCTACGGCATATCCGACGGGGAACGCACGATCCTCTACGCGCACGACACCCACTTCTTCCACGACGACGTCTGGGCATACTGGCGGGAGCAGAGACCGCACTTTGATTTCGTCTCCCTCGACTGCACGAACGCCTGCCTGCCCGTCCGGTACATCGGCCACATGGGCCTGCCGGAGAACGCCGAGGTCCGTCGCCGCATGATCGCCGAGGGCTATGCCGACGAGCGGACGGTCTTCGTCTCGAATCACTTTTCCCACAACGGCACGAACGTGGTCTACGACGATTTCGTGCCGATCGCCGCGCGGGAAGGCCTTCTCGTCTCCTACGACGGCATGAAGATCGAAGTCTGAACCGGCGGCAAGGGCTTCGGCGAATGCCTTGACAAACGCATGAACGTGCTCGAACTGTATATCGACGAATAAGGAGACCGTTATGAAACGCATTCTTTCCCTCCTCCTCACCCTTGCCCTGCTTCTGCCGTGCTTGGCGGCCTGTGAAAGCGGAGACACGCCGTCAGCCTCCGGCGGGACAACCACCTCAAAACCGGCGCAGAATGCCGACCATGAAGAAGCTGTCGAAGCGGACTATTCCGATTTCGAGATGCCGGAGGAGACGGACAGTCTCACGGTTTATGGCTATTCGTTCATATCTAACGCGCTGAGCCATGCGGTCGAAATCTTCCGGTCGCTGTACCCGGACGTGAAGGTGGATTATCAGCTTCTTTCGCAGGACGAATACGACACGAGGATCCGCGCGGAGATCCCGGCGGGCCGCGGGCCGGATGTCCTCTTGGGAGACGTCGCCGTTCTGCCGGATATCTACAAGACCATGTCGACGGGCGTTTTCACGGATCTCGGCGGGTTCATGGCAAAGGACGAAGAGTACAATCCGGACGATTATTACGACAGCGTTATGAAGGGAGGCGTCCTCTTCGGATGTCAATACCTGCTTCCCGTCACCTTCGGCGTCAATTGCGTGATGACCACACAGGAACTGCTGGATGAGAACGGGATCTCTACGGACTCGCTGCACACTTGGGAGGGGTTCCGCTCCGCCTGTGAGACCTTTCACACAAACCACCCCAGAGCGCGTCTGTTCGCACACGACGCGCCGCAGTATTACTACACGATCGCCTTTCTCAACGACAGGGGACTCCGGATGATCGATTATGAGAAGAACGCCGTTTCCTTCGATGAGAATCAGTTCCGCCAGATGATCGACCTGTGCCGGCTGTACTGTAATCCGACGGTGCCAACGGACTCGCTTTACGGTGTGGAGCATGAAGATATCCACAACGGCGAATGCTTTCTCATCAACGGGTTTTCGAGCATATACAAGATTTTCTATACCAGCGAATTGATGCGTTACGATTATGGCGAAACACCCCGCATCATCGGCGTCCCGAACGAACAGGACGGTATAACGGCTGAAATCAAGTATTATGCCGCCGTCCCCGGAGGATCGGCGAATAAGCTGAACGCCTGGCGGTTCATCAAGATCCTGCTTACGGATGAATTGCAGTATGGTCTCAAAAATGGCGATGAAACGGTTCATTTCTTCAATCAGGGGGGAGGCGGGTCCCCCGTGCGGAAGGAATCGTTTCTGAAAGCGGTTGAGGAACACGCTTCGTTTTACAGTCTCAGCACCGAAGAAGACAGGGAGGCGTTCTGCCAACTCGCGGAAGAGGTCACGGACGCCCAGATGACGCCGACGATCATTGCGAAATACGTCACGCAGTATATGGGTTCCTATATCACCAGCAAAGACGGATCAAACTACGATAAGGTGTTCGCGAAGCTGAAAAGCACCCTCGAACTCTACAAGGACGAATAAAAACAGGCGACACCCCTGCAACCCACGCGGTTTTCCGCTTCCCCCGCTCGTCTTGATCCTGACAACCAAACCACAACCGGAGGTATATCCATGAACAAGATCCATCTCATCGGAAACGCGCATCTCGACCCCGTCTGGCTCTGGCAGTGGTACGAGGGCTACGCCGAAGTCAAGGCCACGTTCCGCTCCGCCCTCGACCGGATGAAGGAATTCCCGGACTACAAATTCACCTCCGCCTGCGCCGCGTATTACGAATGGGTGCGGGACAGCGACCCCGCCATGTTCGACGAGATCCGCGCGCGGGTGAAGGAGGGCCGCTGGTGTGTGAGTGGCGGTTGGTACATCCAGCCCGACTGCAACATCCCCTCCGGTGAGTCCTTCGCGCGTCATGCCCTCGTCTCCCAGCGCTTCTTCCGGCGGGAATTCGGCAAAGCGGCGAAGACCGGCTACAACGTCGACTCCTTCGGCCACAACGGCTCCCTTCCGATGATTTTACGGCAGTCCGGCATGGACGCCTATGTCTTCATGCGTCCGGGCCCGCACGAGAAACCCGAGATCCCCGACTCCCTCTTCCGCTGGGAGAGCGCGGACGGATCAGCGGTCCCGACCTACCGCATCCCGATCCAGTACAACTTCAACCTCGGCTGCTTCGACAACTTTGCGAAGGTCGCGGAGATGGCCGTGCGGCACGACATGATGGCCTTCTACGGCGTCGGCAACCACGGCGGCGGACCGACCATCCGGCTGCTCGAAAAGATGGAAGCGGAGCTCGGCGATGAATACGTCTACTCCACGCCGGACGAGTACTTCGACGCCGTGCGCGGGGAAAACATGCCCGTCGTGCGCGAGGATCTCCAGTTCCACGCGAAGGGCTGTTACAGCGCCTGCTCGCTCATCAAGAAGAACAACCGTAAGAGCGAGAGTATGCTCTACGCCGCCGAAAACCTCACCTCGCTCTCGCACAGCCTGGTCGGGACCGCGTGGCCGGCGGCGGAATTCGAGCGCGCGTGGAAGAACACGCTCTTCAATCAGTTCCACGACATCATGGGTGGCTGCTCGATCCGCGACGCCTACGACAACGCGGCGATCACGCACGGCGAGACCCAGGCCATCGCCGACCGCGCGATCAACTTCGCCTGCCAGCAGATCAGCTGGAACATCGACACCGTCGGCGACGCGCCGTTCAAGCCGGACAAGCCGGGCTGGGGAGCCGGCTGGACCAACGAGGGCGTCGGCACCCCGATCGTCGTCTTCAATCCCCATCCATGGCCCGTCGTCCGCGCGTTCGTTACCGTTCACGACCGTCCGACGCGGCTCACCGACGATGCGGGACACCCGATCCGCTGCCAGCTCGTCCGCGCGCCGCGCACCAACGGCCGGGATGACAAATGGGAGATCGGCTTCCTCGTCAACCTGCCCCCGCTCGGCTACACGACCCTGCGGGCATTCTATAAGGGCGAGCCGGACGCCTTTGAAAACACGCTGGGCACGGGTGAGAATTTCATCGAAAACGAGATCCTCCGCCTCACCTTCGATCCGTCGACGGGTGAGCTCGTCTCGATCTACGACAAGGCGGCGGAGCGCGAATACCTCGCCTCGCCCACACGGACCGAGCTCATCGACGAGACCGACTCTGACACCTGGGCGCACGGCATCCGCGAATTCAAGAAGGTCACCGACACCTTCCGGGACGGAGAGATCCGCCTGCTCGAATCCGGCCCCGCGCGCGCGACGATGCGGACCTACACCCGGGGCGCGAACACCGTCGTCCGCCGGGATTACTCCCTCCTCCAGGGCAGCGCCGAGATCTTCGTCAAGACGCAGGTCGACTTCCGCGAGCATCACCGGATGCTGAAATTCCGCCTGCCCGTCAAAGCGGAGAACCCGCGGGCGTTCTGCGAGATCCCGTTCGGCTGGATCGAGAGGCCGACGGACGGCACGGAGCAGGTCTGCCACCGCTGGACCGCGCTTTACGGCGAGGACGGATTGGGCCTCGCGATGCTCAACGACAGCAAGTACAGCTTTGACGCCGACGGCTCGACCCTCACGCTCACCGTCATGCGCGGCGCGATCTGGGCCGATCACTACGGCACGCGCGACGATCTCTGCGAATACATGGATCAGGGAATCCACGAATTCACCTACGCGATTTATCCGGCGGCACAAGAACGCAAGTATCTCCTCGCACGCCGGGCCGCCGAGCTGAACGCCGCGCCCTTTGCCGTCCTCGAGACCTTCCACAAGGGCGCCCTCCCGACGTCATACGCCGGCATCCGCGCTCTCCCCGAGAACATCGTCGTCACGGCGGTGAAGAAGCACGAGGATTCCGACGCCGTCGTGATCCGCGCGTATGAGTGCGAGGGCCGCGACACCGAGGCGGAATTCACCGTCTTCGGCAAGACCTTCAAGGCCCCATTCGGGCATCGCGCGGCGAAGACCTTCGTAATCGATGAAAACGGCGTCCGGCCGTGCAATTTCCTGGAGGATATCGAATGAAAACCTACATTGGCGTCGACATCGGCGGGACCAAATGCGCGGTCCTGCTCGGCGACGAATTCGGAACCGTTCTGAAAGAAGAGCGCTTTCCGACAGGGGGCGTCGATTCGACCGTCGCGCGCATCCTCGACGAATGCGTCCGCATGAAGGAAGCTGCCGTGGGATCCGCCGTCTCGGTCGGCATCAGCTGCGGCTCGCCCCTCGATCCCGTCCGCGGGATCATCGAATCTCCGCCGAATCTCCCGGGCTGGGACAACATCGAAATCGTCCGCATGGCCGAAGAATGCACGGGCCTGCCCGCCGTCCTCTGCAACGATGCCAACGCATGCGCGCTGGCAGAATGGAAATACGGCGCGGGCCGCGGATGCCGGAACATGGTCTTTCTCACCTTCGGTACCGGGATGGGCGCAGGCCTGATCCTCGACGGCAGGCTCTACGGCGGCACGAACGGAAACGCTGGCGAGGTCGGCCACATGCGGCTCGAACGCTTCGGCCCGGTCGGATACGGCAAGCAGGGTTCGTTCGAGGGCTTTGCAAGCGGCGGCGGCATCGCGATGAACGCGCGGACCGCGGCGATCATGGAGCTGCAGAAAGGGAAGAACACCGCGTACTGCCATAGCTGGGCCGAGCTTGATTCGATCACGGCGAAATCCGTGGCGGAGGCGGCGCGCGCGGGGGACGAGACGGCGATCCGCATCTATCACCAAACCGGCGAGATGCTCGGGCGCGGACTCTCGATCATCGTCGATGTGATCAACCCCGAGCGCATCGTCATCGGGTCGATTTTCCAGCGCTCCGCCGATCTTCTGATCGAGCCGATGCGGCGCGTCCTCGAGGAGGAATGCCTGCCCGCATCGCTCTCGGTCTGCGAGATCGTACCGGCGGAGCTCGGGGACGACATCGGAAGCCGCGCGGCCATCGTGCTGGCGGTCATGCTGGACGAGGGGGCGATGTGATGGAACCGGTCGATCTTCTCATCGGACGCTATCCGAAGCTCGTGAACTGCCGGGCGGATCTTCTCTGCGCGCTGGACCTTCTCCGCGAGGGTTTCGGGCGCGGCGGGACGCTCTTCACCTGCGGCAACGGGGGGAGCGCTGCGGACGCCGATCACATCGTCGGGGAGCTCGCGAAGGGATTTCTCAAAAAGCGGCCCGTTCCCCGGGAGCTCCGCGAAGCGCTTGCCGCGATCCCGGGCGGGGATTCCCTCGCCGACGGTCTGCAGGGCGGACTGCCCGCGGTATCCCTGCATTCGCAGAGCGCGCTCCTCACGGCCTTCGCAAACGACTGCGATCCGTCGCTTATCTATGCGCAGGCGCTGTATGCGTTGTCGAAGCCCGGGGACATGCTCCTCGCGATCAGCACCTCGGGCAACTCACAAAACGTCGTGAACGCAGCCAAACTCGCGAAGGCCTGCGGCGTGACGGTCCTCGCGCTCACCGGGGAGCGGCCGTCGAAGCTCTCGGACCTCGCGGACTGTGCGATCCGCGTGGGCGAGCGCGAGACCTACCGGGTGCAGGAGCTGCATCTGCCAGTGTATCATTGGCTCTGCGCGGGCGTCGAAGAGACGTTCTTCGCGGAGTGAGGGAGGATAACCATGAAACTGTTCATCGACACCGCCAATCTCGACGAGATCCGGGCGGCGGCAAAGCTCGGCGTCATTCACGGCGTCACCACCAATCCGACCCTGATTTCCCGTGAGCGCGGCGATTTTGCCGCCATCATCCGGGAGATCACCGCGCTCGTCGACGGCCCCGTCTTCGCGGAAGTGCTCGCGGAGGATGCGGACGGGATGGTGCGCGAAGGGGAAGCGCTCGCGGCGATCCACGAAAACGTCTGCGTGAAGATCCCGATGACGCCGGCGGGCCTCGAAGCGATCTCCCGGCTCTCGAAGGAGGGCGTGAAGACGGCGTGCACGCTGGTCTTTTCGGCAGCCCAGGCGCTGCTTGCGGCAAACGCGGGCGCGCGGTATGTGGCGCCGTTTGTCGGACGCGCGGATGACATCGGCTGGGACGGCATCGCGGCGCTCGAAGCCATCGCGGACGTGCTTGCCGACGGGGATTTCGAGACCGAAGTCCTTGCCGCGAGCGTGCGCAGTCCCCTGCACGTCGTCGAGGCGGCACGGGCAGGCGCGGACATCGCCACGGTCCCGCCGAAGGTCCTAACCCAGATGGCATTCCATCCTCTCACCGACGCAGGTCTCGAGCGGTTCCGCCGCGACTGGGCCGGGAAGAAGGACTGACAAAGATAAATCACCCCGTCGGGATCTCGGATTCCCGGCGGGGTTTTGTCTTTTCGCTATTCTTTTTCCGGCTCTCTGAGAAACCGCTCCGCGTACATCCCGAACAGCATCCGGGATTCCCTGAAAATCTCCTCCTGTTCCAGTCCGTGCCCGGCCTTCGGCATCGGGAGGAAAACGTATTCCACGCCGTTTGCCTCGAGCGCATCCCGCAGCGCCGTCGCGTTCGAGAAGGGCACGACGTCGTCCCGCTGACCGTGGCAGATGATCGTCGGGACGGTCCGCTCGTTCACGTACTGCACGGGCGAATACCGCAGCAGCTCGGGCAGGAATTCCTCCCGGTTCTCGCCGCGAAACGGGATCCCCGTGAGGTTCGAGTACAGCTCGATCCACTGTTCTTCGGGCGGATAGCGCGAGGGCGTCCCCGTGAGCAGCTCCTCGTCCGTGAGCAGCGTCGGGCCGCAGTAGTCCACCACGCACACGGGCCGGATCGGCGCCTCGTCCGCCATGGAATACGCGTAGAGCAGGGAGAGATGCCCGCCCGCGGATGCCCCGGTGAGGAGCGCGCGGGACAGTGTGAAGCCGCATTCCGCAGCCTTCGCTTTGATCGCGCCGAGAGCCGCCGTGATGTCCCGGATCAGGGTGCCCATGTGCGCGTCCGGTGCGAGGTAGTGATAGTTGATCGCCGCCGCGGCAAAGCCCTTTCCGCACCATTCGTCGAACTCGTCCCGGTAGTAGTCCTTGTTCCCGTGGATCCACGCGCCGCCGTGCAGGAAGAGGATCAGCCCGCCGCAGCCTTCCGCGGGGAGCGCGAGGTCATAGATCTGCCGCTCGTGGTCCCCGTAGGCCAGATCGTAGAATTTCCGTATCGTATTCATGCCGCACCTCGTTTTCGTTTGATTTCCCCTGTATGGTATCACATCCCGCCGCCGATGTCAACGGACAGCGGAAAAAACATGCACAAGTTTCATAAAAGTTCCGGAGAGCTTCGGTTTCGTATGGCGGATTTTGCCGAAAAGACGCCGTTTGTATCTTGCGTTTTATCGAATCATATTGTATAATGATATTTAGAATACGAAAATCAGTCCGACCGGATCCAAAGGAGGACACAATGCATCAGACGAAACGGATGAAGAAATTCATACGCCCCCTGTGCCTTCTTCTTGCGCTTCTTCTCCTCCTGCCGTACGGCTGCGGAAAGAAGAACGCCGCACAGACGGAAGGCAAGCACGGCGGACAGAATGCTTCTGCAGAAACACCCGATGACGAACTGATCTTCCGTGGGGTACCTATCAACCCGGAGGGGCCCATCGTCGATCCTTTGATCCGGCCGTACGTCGATCCGGACGGGAACTTCATCATTGCCGCGCTGGAGGGCGAACAGGAGGACGGCACCCGCGGCACGGTGCGCCTGGAGCGGAATAAGGACGGCGAATGGGAGCTCCTCCCCGATTCGTACCGGCCCTACCTGCTGCCCGAGGGGACAGGTCCCGAAAGAGGGATGCTGACAGAAGACGGCGCGGTGTTTCTGATGTGGGAGGCGGGTGTGAACGCGGTCGCGCTGATGGATGCGGATTACGCGTGCACGGCCTCCGTCCCCGTGAGCCGGATCCTCCCGGATGTATCTTATCCCTGCAAAATCTCCGTCAGCGGGGACGGCACGATCTGGGTCACCTCACAGGGAGCCTATGCTGCCCTGGAACCGGATTTGACCGTGCGCTTTGCCGAACGCTCCGACATGCCCATCGAAGCCGTAGCCGCGGACGATGAGAGCGGGGCATGGCTGCTCAGCGGAAGCCAAGTCCTCTGCATGAACCGGAACGGGCAGCACGTCTCCACCGTACGGATCGATGAGCCGATCGACACATCCATGGGGGCGCTGTACTGCTTCGACGGCGTACTGTACGTCTCCGTCAGCCGCGGGCTGATCGCGTACCGGGAGGGCGAATGGTCCCTCGCGGTCGATTACGCTGCGGCGGACATTACGAGGACATTCACCTTCCCGTATGCGTTCCTCGAAGATGGAGAGATGATCCTCTCCCTGTTCAACGGAAAAGACCGTCAGATCCTGTGGGACTATCGTTATGTGCCGAAGCCGGATGACAGCGAGGGGCCGATCCTGCTGGAAATCGTCACCGAATACGGCCTCGGCCCCACCGCTTTCAGCACGCTCGTCGCAAACTTCAACCGCTCGCAGGACCGGATCCGGGTCACGATGACAAAGATGTCCGACCTCTACGGGAACGATCGCGACCACATGGAGGAAGCGTTCGGGCGGGATCTGGTCACGGGCGTCCGACGGCCGGATATGGTGTACGATGTGTCCGACAGGATCCTGAACGCCATCGCGCAGCACAGCCTCTACGTGGACCTGTCATCGTATCTCTCATCGGACGATGACATCAACTTCGACAATCTTTTCGGCGGCGCCCGGAAAACCGTCACCTACAAGGACACGATCTGGGGGATGCCGCTGGTGGTCTATTTCCATACGCTGACCGGTCTCAACAGCGTGCTGGGCGAATACGCCGGACGGACTTCATGGACGATCGCGGAAGAGATGGCCTTCATCGAATCTCTGCCGGAGGACGTCGAAGTCAACGACGGACAGAGGCAGTGTTTCGTCCCGCAGGCGCTGACATACTACGAGGATCTGCGCGTGTTTGTGGACATGGAGACGATGAGCTGCCGCTTTACCTCCCCCGAAGCGGTCGCGTTTCTGGAATATCTGGCCAGCCGCCCGGCAACGTATGAAGAGGAGCTCCGGTTTTCGAAAATCTTTGCCGCCTGGCATACCAGCGCGGCGGAAGTCATGCGGCTGTATCACGACGGGAAAGTAGCGCTCAATGAATTCACATTCCACGACGTGCGGGAGTATTATGCAAAATATCAATGCTTTTTCAGCGAAGATATCACCATGATCGGCTATCCGACCGAAGATCCTGACGGAGGGTACGGCGGATATGTCACGGATCTCGTAAGTTATGGAGCGGGGGCGTGTACTGGGGCTCTGACGATCATGAGGGATTCCGCCTATCCGGAAGCATGCTGGGAATTCATCAAATACGCGGTCCGGCACAACAACCCGGTCAGTATCCTGAAGGACGAGTTTGAAAAGTATATCGAAGAGTGCGACGGCAGGGAATTCGCGTACTACGATGACGGAACGCGGGGCGACGGATATACAGACCGCAGGAAAGCCGCCCCGGGTCTTCACATGACGTTCCATAAAGAAGACGCCGAAGAGCTCTGGAATATTCTTGAGTATGCCGGACGTCCGTGGCTGGTCGGCTTCGACGATTCGCTCACCGAAATCGTGACGGAAGAGCTGTCCGCCCTCACGGCGAAGCACGTCACACCGGAGGAATGTGCCGAGCGGCTCCAGTCCCGCGTGTCCCTCTGGCTGGCGGAACGCTCGTGAGAATAAGACTATCTTAGCGTGGAGGGAAAGAGCGATGACGTGCTTATGGATTTCAAGGCAGAGAAAAAACCTTCCGATCCAACTTCTTCTGCTTCGGGCTGTTTTCCATAAGGATATTCAGCGGAGGCGGTTCCCACGGTCAGGACGGACAGGTCAAACTGCCCGTCCTGATTCATTTTTCACGCGCTGGCGGTTTTTTCCGACTCGGGTTCATCCATACCCTCGAGCATGCCAAGATACCGGAAGTGGATATCGATCTGCTGAGGCGCGTTCTTTGTATGTTTCTGTTCCCGTTCGTGGATGACGATCTTCTGGACGAACGTACGGAGGATCTCCGGCGTCAGCTCTTTGATGTCCGTGTACTTTTTGGCGGTGTCGAGAAAGCGCTGGACGTTGGTTACGTTCTCCCGCAGGGCTTCGATCTCCTTTTCCAGTTCGGACAGTCTCGCTTCGAGGGATTTCTGTTCGTCCGTATATTCCGCCGAGAGCATCCGGAACTGTTCGTCGCTGATCCGTCCGAGGACGTTGTCTTCGTAGAGACGTTTGAACAGAGCTTTGAGTTCCGTCACGCGCTTCTGTGCCTGAATCTGTTCCGCGGTTCTGGCATTCAGCTCTTTTCGCGTCTGCGATGACGACTTCCGGTTGATGTATGCGGCGAACTCCTGCGTTTTCGTTCTCGCGTAGTACAGCGTCCGGTTGATTTCTTCCAGCACAAGCTCATCCAGTACGACCTCGCGGATCGAGTGCGGTGTGCAGAGTTCCTCTCCCAGATGCTTACGATAACGGCTGCAGACGAAAGTGGATTTTTCCGGTTCGACGGCGGATGGTCTGCGGTAATAGTGTTTGTTTCCGCAGTCTGCGCAGAAAATCAGTCCGCTGTATTTGCTGATCTCACCCGTTTTGTTCGGGCGGCGTTTGCCCTCGCGCACCCTCCTCACGATTTCCCATGTCTCCGGATCGATCAATGCTTCATGCGTGTTCTCGATCCGAACCCATTCGTTCTGCGGACGTTCCCGTACGCGCTTGTCTTTGAAGGATACCACCTCCGTGCGGAAGTTGACGGTGTTGCCGAGGTAGACTTCGTTGTCAAGAATGCTGGCGACCGTCGGACCGGTCCATCCGTACGGATCTTCCTTGTCCGTTTTGAAACCGTATGCGCCTTCTGTCCGGAAACGGTATTCCGAAGGCTTCGGAATCTGCTCGTCTCTCAGGATCGCGGCTATGGCGCAGGGGCCTT
>JAFZPN010000021.1 GCA_017550315.1 Clostridia bacterium | reverse complement strand
GTACCTGAGGGGGTAGGGGTGGAATCCAAAGGCGGGGGAGGCGCTCCTCCCCTGCCGTGGGGCCGGGTGATTCACAAGAGGGCCCGGCCCGAGGGTCCTCTTGTGTCCCGTCCGGAAGGACAAAAAAACAAATGATTTGCAATATCCCAAATCCGCAAGCGCAAGCGCGCAGACAATGTCACGGAGCAGGTGTTCCGCAAAACAAACACCGCGGATTTTGTTATCCGCAAGGCCCTGCCGCGCAGACAAAAGTTTCGCAAGCGCACGACAAAAAGAGCACAACAAAAGCGCGTGTGCGGGGAAACACACGCGCCGTATGCCGATCCTTACCTTACTCCACGTCCAGCGCCCTGAGCTCCTCGATCGCCTCATCCCCGAGCGGCATGAACGGCTCCCGGCATTCGCCGTAGTCCATCCCGTTCAGCTTCAGTATCATCTTCGACGACGGGATCACCCCGTGCTTCAAGATCATCGCAATCGCCGCGTTCGCCTTCGCCTGATACATCAACGCCGTCGCCGCATCGTTCGCGCGGAACGCGTTGTAGATCGCGAGGATCGTTTTCGGCATGAAGTTGTACGTCGAGCCGATCCCGCCGTCCGCGCCTGCCGCAAGTCCCGAGCACAGCATCTCGTCCGAGCCGTTGTAGAAGACCTTGTCCGGGAACGCCGCCCTGATCCGCTCCAGCTGGAAGAAGTCCGACGCCGTGAATTTCATCCCCCCGACGTTCGGGATCGAGAGGATTTCCTCGAGCTGCGCCGTCGTGAGCGTCGTCCCCGTCAGCGCGGGGATGTTGTAGATGATGACCGGGAGCGAGGTCTGTGCCGCCAGCCGCTCGTAGTAGTGCTTCACCTCGCGGAAGCCGTACCGGTAGTACAGCGGCGTCACCGACGAGAGCGCGTCCGCGCCGGCTGCCTCCGCATGACGGGCCAGCTCCAGCGTCCCGCGGGTCGAGGTCGTCCCCACGTGGGCGATGATCGTCAGCCGGTCCCCGACGCTCTCGATCACCGTCTCGAGGAGCGTCTTCCGCTCGTCCTCCGTCATCAGAATCATCTCGCCGCTCGATCCGCCGACGTACAGGCCGTGCACGCCCGCGTCCGCGAGATACTTCGTGTGCCGCGCCACCTTCGCGCAGTCGATGCCGTCGTCCGTGAATGCCGTCATGAGCGCGGGCAGGATGCCGCAGAGCTTTTGGTTCTTCATGTTGTCCCTCCGTTTCCATTGTCCGTTGTCCGTTGTTGGTGCCTGCCCCTATTGTATCACAGACGCGCGCGGAATGCAAGGCGGCGGTCCCATCTTTTCCGAGAAAAATTCATTTATCGTTCACATTCCTGTGGTACAATGAAGCCGACATCCAAAGGAAACGGGAGGAGCGGATCATGGCAGACAGAGAATCCGGAAACAGGGCACCGGTCGAGGACCGCGCGGGAGCCTGGCGGATCTGGCCGTATGCGCTGGCGTTCGCCGTCATGTGCTTTATCTACGCGGGGTGCAAGCTCGCGGGACTGGAATGGGCGGCGGAGCGGCCGTGGGGCGAGGTGATCTTCTTCCTCTTCGTCGCCGCGGGGATCATCGCCGCGTTCATCTTCCGGAGAAAGATCGCCCGGGCGATCGCGTCGCTCAAGGCGAAAATCGGGAAATAAACGGGGAGCGGACATGTACACGGACGAACACGGCAACACCTGGTGGAAGGGAAACCTGCATACGCACACGACGCGCTCGGACGGGCGTGCGACCCCGGAGGAATGCGCGGCCCTCTACCGCTCGCACGGCTATGATTTTCTCGCCCTGACGGACCACTGGCAGGTCTCGGAAAACGGCACATCGGACGGACTGCTCCTCCTGTCGGGCTGCGAATACGACTTCGGCAGCCGCGTGAAGGACGGGATCTATCACATCGTGGCGGTCGGCTGCCTGCGGGATCCCGGCGTCGTGCGCGCGGACGGACCGCAGACCGCGATCGACAAGATCCACGCGGCGGGAGGGCTGGCGGATCTGGCGCATCCCGCCTGGTCCATGAACACCCTTGCGCACCTGATGCCCCTCGCGGGCGTCGACTATACGGAGATCTTCAACTCGGTGTCGGATCTCCCGGCGAACTGCCGCCCGTACTCCGGCATGATCGTCGATCTGCTCGCGGCGCAGGGCATCTTCTGGAAGAGTGCCGCAGTGGACGACACACACTGGTACCGGGAGGACGCGTGCCGGGCATTCATCTGGGTCAAGGCCGAAACCTGCACGCGGGAGGCGATCCTCGCGGCGATCCGGGCGTGGGATTTCTATGCGTCCGAAGGGCCTCACGCGGAAGTCGCCCTCGATCGGGAAAAGAACTGCGTGCGGGTGCGCTGCCCGGCAGAGGATCACATCGCGTCGGTCGTCTTTTTCACGGACACGGCCTGGACGGGCCGCCGCTCGACCGTCGGGACGGATCTGACGGAGGCGGTGTTCCCCCTCACGGGCCGGGAAACCTTCGTCCGCGCCGAACTCCGCGACGCAGAAGGCCGGTCCGCGTGGATGCAGACGACGAGAATTAAGAATGATGAATGAAGAATGAAGAATGGCGGTCGTATAGCTGTATCCAATGTACAGCCGCACGACCGTTTGTTCTATGAAAATCCTGCGCGGCAGTTTTCCCCCTTCCGGCTCGCAAAGTCGGCTTCCCACGGAGGGGCAGGCTTTCAACGTGCAGCTTCACGCTGCCATTCTGCATTCTGCATTCTTCATTCTCCCTCCCCCCGCTTGCATTCCCCCCGGGAGTATGTTATAATGAACATATCAACACAAGGCGGAGGTGTCCGATGGACTCGAAGACGGGACTGAGCCGGCTGCTTCACACCATGGTCCCCTTCATGGTCATGGCGGCCATGCAGAAGGGGATCCTCCTCCTTCTCTCCTCGCGGGGCTATGCGGGATCCGATCTCGCGTCGCTTCTCGCGTTTCTCCCGTCGGCGGGCGTCGCGGCAGCCCTGTTCCGCGTCCGCACCTACGATCCGCCCCCGCCCGAGGAGGAATCCGTCGGACCCCTCGTCCCGCGGTCAAACCGGATCTGCCTCCTGCACACCCTGGCGGCGACGGCGGCGATGATCGGCGTGATGTTCGCCGTCTCCGCCCTGATGCACGGACAGGCGACGCCCTACGAGCTCCCGGCATCGGCTGGCACGGTTACCGTGCTCACGGTCCTCTCCCTCTGCCTGATCCATCCCGTCATCGAGGAGGCGCTGTTCCGCGGCGCGTTTTACGGCGAGCTGCGGCGGATGAGCCCCCTGTTCGCGATCCTGGCGCAGGCGGTGATGTTCGCGATCGTGCACGACACCGTCGACGGCATGATCTACGCGCTCACGGCGGGCGTGATCCTCGGCATCCTCGCGGAGCGGTCGGGGCGGCTCTGGCCTCCGATCTTGGCGCACATCCTCATCAACGCGCGCTCGCTCGTGTGCGTCACGCTCCTCGCCGATCACGGGACAGCCCGGCGCGTCCTCGACGGCGTCCTCTTGTTCCTCGGCATCGCGGCCTTCGCGGCGGTGATGGTGTGGAGGGAGAGGGAAGGGAATGACGAATTATGAATTACGAATTACGAATGAATGCGTGGGAGCGCATGCCCGCGGAAATAAACTCCCGCGCAGCGGGAAATGCACTTGCCGGATCTATCCGGCAAACTTCACTCCCCGCAGGGGAATTTCACTGCGAAGCAAATTCACTCGTTTTCTCTCT
This sequence comes from Clostridia bacterium, assembly GCA_017550315.1. Lineage (GTDB taxonomy): Bacteria > Bacillota > Clostridia > Oscillospirales > CAG-272 > UMGS1696. Next base: position 13,685 of record JAFZPN010000021.1, on the reverse strand, counting down.
GAGGAAAACGGATGAAAGCGAAATACGACGGAAGAATCGTTTCCCCTGACGGGAATGGATAACGCGGAAGCCCGACGAGATGAAGCCAATACATTTTTAATACTGCGTTTGTGGCCCGCTCTTCCTCCTCGCCTTCCCTCCCCGATCCTGCCCTCGACGAAAAAAAGAACGGATTGCCACGTCAGGACCGGAAGGTCCTTCCTCGCCATGACACCTGTTTATACGTGGACACCCGGTTTCTGTGGCGGTACCGTTTGTGAACCGTGCGACACCGCCTCAGAATATGTCCTGCAATGCACAAGATTGTGTCATTGCGAGGGCGTCAGCCCGTGGCAATCCGTCCCCTTTTTCATAGGGCAAGGAGCAACTCTCCCCTTCCGGCTTGCGGATTTGCAAGCAAATCGCAAGCCACCTTCCCCAGAGGGGCAGGCAAGAACACGAACTTTCATTCTGCATTCTTCATTCTTAATTCTGAATTCGTAATTCCCGGAGGTTCCCATGCCCATCCTCACATCCGCCTCTCCCCGCGACGAGCAAATCGAACACATCCTCGCGCCGTACCTGACCTGCACCCTCCCGGAGGGCGAGGGGCGGGATGCTTTTTTCATGGACGCCGCACTTCTGCTCGCGCGGTTTGCGGCGGCATCGGGTGAGGTCCCGGTCGGCTGCGTGATCGCGCGGGGCGGCACCCTCCTCGCCGGCGAATGCAACGCGCGGGAGAGCCTCAAAAATCCCCTCTGGCACGCAGAGACGGCGGCGATCGAGCGGGCGGCGGCGATCCTGGGGGGCTGGCGGCTCGCGGAGTGCACCCTCTATGTGACGCTCGAACCCTGCCCGATGTGCGCCGGCGCGATCTGGAACGCCCGGGTCCCGCGCGTGGTGATCGGGACGAAGGATCCCCGGGCCGGCGCGATGGGATCGATCCTGAATCTGAACAGCTATCCCCTGAATTTCCGCCCCGCCGTGACCTTCGGCGTCCGCGAACGCGACTGCGCGGAAGTGCTGCGAGCGTTTTTCGCGGAACGGAGACTACACGAGAGAAGAGAGAAAAGTGAATAGTGAATAGTTGAGGAAGGAAACCTCCGGTTTCCAATGAATAAAACGGCCGTGAAGCTGTATTCGACGTACAGCCGCACAACCGTTGCTTTTCTTTGAAATCTGCCCCGGCAGATTTCTACCTCAACTCTTCACTCTTCTCTCTTCACTCTTCTCTTTTCTCTTCTCCCGCCATTCTTCATTCCCTCGGAGGCCCCCATGTCCACGCTCTATCTCTCCGACCTCGACGGCACGCTTCTTGCCCCGGACGCGACGCTGCCGCCCGATGACGCCCGGCGGATCAACCGCCTCACCGCCGCGGGGATCCGCATCTCCTTCGCCACCGCGCGGACCGTGCGCTCCGTCGCCTCGATCCTTTCGGACATCGATTTCTCGAGTCCCGGCTGCGCGCCCGTCGCCCTCATGAACGGCACCATGATCCGCGATATGGCCCGCGGCGTCTATGTAGCCGTCGAGCGCTTCTCTGACGACGACGCCCGCGCGGTCCTCGACTGCCTGACCCGCTTCGGCGAGCCCTTCGTGTACGTCTGCTCCCCGGACGCCCCCGTCCTCGGCGATCCGCTCACGACGTGGTACCGCACCGCAGCGAACGAGGCCATGCGGCGCTTCCGGGACGAACGGATCCGGCGCTACGGCAAGCCGTTCTTCCGGTTCCGCACAGCAGACGAGCTCCCGGGCGACACGGTCTATTTCTGCCAGCTCGACGCCGAGGAGCCGATCCGGCAAGCCGACGCCGCCCTCGACGGGATCCCCGGGATCCGCCGCACGGCCTACCCCGACGCCTACGAGCCCGGGCTCTGGTACCTCGAGGTCTTCCCGGAGACTGCCTCGAAGCGGCACGCGGTGGAATTTCTGCGTCGGTACACCGGATGCGCGCGCGTCGTCGCGTTCGGGGACAACCGCAACGATCTGCCCATGTTCGAGGCCGCCGATCTCGCCGTCGCCGTGACGAACGCCCCGGAGGAGGTCCGCCGCATGGCCGATGACGTTACGGACAGCGTCGTGGGGTGGATTGAGAGGAATGCAGAATTAAGAATTACGAATTAAGAATTAAGAATGACGCTCGTGAAGCTGCACGCTGTGTGCCTCCCCCTTGGTGGGGAGTCGACTTTGCGAGCAAAGTCGACGAGTTCATCGGAGATGAACTCGGGTGGCACGGTGAAGCCGTGCCGGAAGTGGGCAATTCACCGCGAAGCAATTTCACTCGTCTCCCCTTCATAAACTCCCGCGCAGCGGGAAATTCACTCCTCGCGGGTGACACCTGTTTATGCAATGGGTACCCGGTTTCTGCGGCGGAACCGTTTGTGAACCATGCGACACCGCCTCAGAATCCATCCTGCAAAGCATAAGATTGTGTCATTGCGAGGAGCAGGTCCCGAGACCTGCGACGTGGCAATCCGTTCCCCCCGAAATCTGCGAGCCGGAAGGGGGGCAATTCACCCGTTTCCTTCCCCGCCCCCATCTTTTTCTCCAAATCGTCAAAAATCCTGTTGACAAACTCCATCTTTCGTGGTATGATAGAAGCGCGGGAGAAACCGCCGCGCCGCAAAACGTTCACGAAATCCTGTTGACTTTTCCGCCGCTTGTCTTTATAATAGAAGATGAATCATTCCGCGGAGGAGGTGCGCCATGCAGAAGCCCTATATCCTTGCGTTCGCCAATCAGAAGGGGGGCGTGGGGAAGACCACCTCCTGCATCAACATCGCAAGCTGCGCCGCCGAGCAGGGCCTGCGCGTCCTCCTCGTCGACATCGATCCGCAGGGCAACACCACGAGCGGCGTCGGGATCACGAAGAAATCCGTCTCGAAGACCGCCTACGACGTCCTCATCGACGGCGCGGACCCAGCGGACTGCATCGTGAAGACGGCGTTTGCGAATCTCTCCCTCGTCCCGTCCAATCTGGACCTCGCGGGGGCGGAGATCGAGCTCTTCGACGTGCCCCGCCGCGAACGCCGCCTCGCCGCCTTCCTCGATAAATGCGAAGGCCTCTTCGACCTCATCCTCATCGACTGCCCGCCGTCCCTCTCCCTGCTCACGGTGAACGCCCTGACCGCGGCGGACGGGGTGCTCATCCCGATGCAGTGTGAATACTTCGCGCTCGAAGGCCTGATCCAGCTCATGCTGTCGATCCGCCGCGTGAAGGAGCTGTACAACCCCTCCCTCGCCGTCCTCGGCATCCTCATCACGATGTACAACGGCCGCCTGACCCTCACGTCGGAGGTCCTCGGGGAGATCAAGAAGCACTACGGCGACAAGGTCCTGAAAACGGCGATCCCGCGGTCCGTGCGGCTCACCGAGGCCCCCGGCTTCGGCGAACCGATCAACGTCTACGATAAAGTCTCGAAGGCCGCCGACGCCTACCGCGCCGCCACGAAGGAGATCCTCGAGAGGATCGGGATCGTGGTCTAAATGCAGAATGAAGAATGCAGAATGCAGAATGGCTGTCGTGCAGCTTTGATCGATTCACAGCGGGCACCCATTCTCATGAAAGTATATGGCCATTCCCCGACGCATACATCGTTCTGCACTTTCTCCCGTCATTCTTCATTCATCATTCTTAATTCTTCATTCATTTTTCCTCCCGGAGTAATCTTATGCCACGAAACAAAGGCCTCGGGCGCGGGCTCGATGCGATCTACATCGACAACGCCCTCCCCGAGGAAGAAACCAAAGACGCGCCGAAGACCGTCCCGATCTCCGAGATCGACCTGTGCGCCGATCAGCCGCGCAAGGTCTTCGACCCCGAGAGCCTCGCCGCCCTCGCCGATTCCATCCGCGAAAACGGTCTCCTGCAGCCCGTCCTCGTCCGCCGCACCAACCTCGGCCGGTACGAGATCGTCGCCGGAGAACGCCGGTTCCGCGCCGCCAAGCTCGCAGGCCTGAGCGCCCTCCCCGTCTCCGTCATCGAAGCGGACGACCGGGCCGCCGCGAAATACGCCCTGATCGAGAACCTCCAGCGCGAGGATCTCTCCCCGCTCGAAGAGGCCGCCGCATACCGCCGCCTCATGGACCGCTGGGGACTCACGCAGGAGGCGGTCTCCGCCGAGGTCGGCAAGTCCCGCAGCGCGGTCGCCAATGCCCTGCGCCTGCTCGATCTGCCCGAAGAGGCGGCTGCTCTCGTCGCGGACGGATCCCTCACGGCCGGTCACGCGCGGGCGCTGCTCGGGCTGAAAAACCCCGCCGATCTCGTCCCCGCGGCGAAGAAGACGGTCGAGCGCGGTCTCTCCGTGCGCGAGGTCGAGGCGCTGGTCAAGACCCTCAACCGCAAAAAGCGGGAACCCGCGGAACGGTCCGCCGCGCCGAAGGTCGATTACCTCCGTGCGATCGAGAGCCGGTTCACCGACCGCACGGGCCGCCGCTGCACGATCAAAAGCACGGCGAAACAGAAGACCATCACCCTCGAATTCCGCGACGACGGCGACCTCGAGGATCTCTGCCGTCTCCTCGGCGGGGAGGATTTCTTCGAGGAGTTCTGAGGGAATGCAGAATTCAGAATGAAGAATGCAGAATGACAACTCGTGAAGCTGCACGCTGCATGCCTCCCCCTCAGGGGGAGGTGTCACGGTGAACCCGTGACGGAAGGGGGTAAACTCCCCTCGGCACTTGTGCCGGGGGAAATTCACTGCGAAGCAAATTCACCCGTTCCCCTTCTCTTTACACAGTCATTACATAAGGGGCGCGGATTGCCACGGGCTGACGCCCTCGCAATGACACAATCTTATACATTGCAGGACGGATTCTGATGCGGTTTCGCATGTATCACAAACAATTCTGCTGCCGAAACCGGGTGCAGATCGCACAAACAGGTGTCATTGCGAGGAGCAGGTCCCGAGACCTGCGACGTGGCAATCCGTTCCCCTTGTATCCATAAAGGAACACTGGAATTATCAACGCAAAAAGGAGTTCACGATGCAGAGAAAACTGTATGTCTTTGAAAATCTCGATCTCGACATCAATGGTTCGTCCTTTTTATTCATTGTCTGGGGGATCTGCGCCGGCATCCTGCTCGGCGTCCTCCTCTCCCTCATCTACCGCGTCTACGCGCACAAGCTGGTCGCGGCGCTCGCCGAACACGGGGCCTGTGACCGCGAAAGCGCCAAAACCCTCGCCGAGCTGGGCTTCCCGAAAAACCGCGTCATCCGGCACATGCTCGGGGAGGGCGGCTCGATGACTTCGATCGTCTCCTGCGCGAACGAGGACGAATTCCCGCCGCGGAAGATCTCGAAACTGCGCCGTTTCTGGCACTACACCTTCCTGCGCGGGGATCCCCTGCCGCCGAAGACGGATTTTTCCGTCGCGCGCTTCTACCTCCCCGAGGAAAAGCGGATCACGGCGGAGGTGCGTTTCCCGGCCGAGAAGCATCCGGTCCGCAATTTCCTCCTCGCCGCGCTGGGCTTATCTGCCGTCGCGTTCTTCATCGTGCTGGCGCTCCCGGAGCTGCTCGTGATGTTCGACAACCTCGTCTCGCAGGTCAAGCCCATGACGAGAAGATTCTATTGATCTGCGGATCCCCATCCCGTCTTTATCTGAACTACGGAGAACTGTCCTATGAACCGTAACGCCAAGCGATCCCGGCGGAAGATGCATCCCGTCGCCGCCATCCTGTTGATCCTCCTCATCGCCATCCTCCTCGTCGGCGCCGCGATCTTCGCCCTCTACCGGTCCGGGTACCGGTATGTGAAGGTGCGCGTCTCGCCCGATCTATACGTGAAATTCCTCGGCAAAGTCGACGAGGCCGGGGAGCCGACCCGCGGCAAGCTGATCTACTCCAACGGCATCTCCGCCGACGTGAACCTCGACCGGGAGGAGATCTCCTACTCGAACGGGGACATCTATGACGGCGCGCTGGTCAATCTTCTGAAGGAAGGCCGCGGCGTGATGCGCTTCGCGAACGGGGACGTCTACGAAGGCGATTTCGCGGGCGACATGATGACCGGGGAAGGCCGGTACACCTACGTCGGGGGCGAGGTCTACGAGGGCACGTTCCGCGAGGGCCTGAAAGACGGCTACGGGGTGTACACGTTCGGGGACGGCTCGGTCTACGCGGGCTTCTTCTCGGACAATCTCAAGAACGGCGACGGCGAATACCGCTACGCGTCGGGGGATTCTTACATCGGATCGTATCAGAACGGCGTGAAGCACGGCGTGGGGATCTACACCTGGGCCAACGGCGACGTATACGAAGGGGACTTCGTGAACGACGTCCGGGTCGGCAAGGGGATCTACACCTGGGCCAACGGCGAGCGGTATGAGGGCGAGTTCCAGAACAATCTGCCCTCCGGGTTCGGGACGTACACGTGGCCGAGCGGCCGGACGTACACGGGATATTTCGAGAACGGCGTCTTCGTCCGCGCGGAAACGGGCGGGAAAGGGTGAGGAGAATTACGAATTCGCGAATTACGAATTACGAATGATCCGCCAAAAAAAGCAAAAAGTGCGTGCCTGAAAACGGTACGCATTTTGTTTTGACGCGAAGCTCAAAACAGGGAGAACGGCTTTTCCCTTGACGGACACGAGTCAAGACGGTTGCAATTATAGTTTAACAAATGCGAACCGTCTTAGTTTCCCCCGTTTTTTCTTCCCCGCGCTTCTCCGCTGTGGCATCTTTCCGGTATCTCTCCGGCATTTTCCGGTTCCTTTTCGAGAAGTATGCCGCGAGCCTGTACGGTAGGGGGAGCGCGTGAATCTGCTTCGCAGTGAATTTCCTTCGGAGTGAGATTCTCCTGCGGGGAGTGAATTTGCCGCTGCGCGGCAGTTTCTTCCTTCCTGTCAGCGGGGGCATCCCCGCCAGCCCCGCTATTTGCCTACGCAAAACCGCTTGAAGATCTCCGCGATGATCTCCTCGTCGACCCCGCGGCCGTCCGTCTCGTTCAGCGCGGCCATCGCTTCCTCCGCGAGCGTGCACACACAGTCGATCGGATCGCCCCGCCCGATCGCCGTGCACGCGCCGGATAGGGCCGCCCGCGCATGTTCGAGCGCCTGCCGCTGCCGCACGTCCCAGATCACCGCGTCCGCGCGCAGATCCAGCGTCCCGCTGCCGTACAGCTCCGCGATCGCCTCCGCCAGCGCACGCCCGTCCCCGGACTTCGCCGAAAGATGCACCCGCCGTCCGCATGCCGCGTCGATTTGCCCAAGATCCTCTTCCGTGAGGCGGATCCCCCGGTCCTCCTTGTTCACGACCGCGATCTTTGCCCCTTCCGTCCTTTCGAGGATCGCGAGCAGCTGCCGGTCCTCCTCCGCGAGGGGCTCGCTCCCGTCAAAGACCGCGAGGATCAATTCCGCCGAGGCGATCTCCCGCTCCGCGCGGTCCACCCCGATCCGCTCGACCGTATCCGATGCCTCGCGCACACCCGCCGTGTCCGACAGCCTGAGCGTCACGCCGCCGAAGGACACCGTTTCGCGCAGCACGTCCCTCGTCGTCCCGGCGATCTCCGTCACGATCGCGCTCTCTTCGCCCGTCATGAGGTTGAAGACCGAGCTCTTCCCCACGTTCGGACGTCCGCAGAGCGCGGTCCGCACCCCGTCGGCGACAGCGCGTCCGGTCCGGTAGGTCGCGAGCAGGCGCTCCACGGCTTCGAGGGCGTGCGCAAGAGTCCCCGCGATCTCCCTCTCCCCCTCGTCGCCGACGTCCTCTTCGGGGTAGTCGATCGCGGCGTAGAGGGCGGTCATCGTCGCGAGCAGACCGTCCGCGATCCGCGCGATCTCCCGGCTCACGTTCCCGCGCAGCGCCCCGGAGGACAGGGCGAGCCGCTCGGCGGTGTCCGCGTCGATGAGGCGTCCGACGGCCTCGGCCTCGGTGAGGGAGAGGCGGCCGTTGACGAACGCGCGGCGCGTGAATTCCCCGGGACCCGCGGCGACGGCTCCGTGCGCGACGGCGGAGAGGAACACGGCCTCGGTGACGGCGGGACCTCCGTGGCACGCGATCTCCGCGACGTCCTCGCCGGTGAAGGAGTGCGGCGCGCGGAAGAGGGTGGCGATCCCCTCGTCGCAGATCTCATCCGCTGCGTCAAGGATCGCGCCGAAGACCGCGGTCCGGGGCGCGCAGTCGGCGAGAGCCTTGCCGCTCTTCGGGCGGAACATACGCGCGGCGACGGCGGCGGCATCGGGACCGGAGAGGCGGATGACGGCGATCCCGCCCTTGCCGCGGGGGGTGGAGACGGCGGCGATGGTTTTGGAGAAGTCGTTCATGGGCGGGGCCTCCTGTTAAACTCGATGACGCGAAGCGTCGAGATTTTCACTCGCCGGAGCAATCCGGCGAATTTCACTGCGCGCAGCGCAACTTCACGCGCGCAGCGCTTTTCACTCGTATTCTTTTCATACAGGCAGTGCATGTCATCCTCCCCCTTCCGTCACGCGGATTTGCGGGCAAATCGCGTGACACCTCCCCCGAGGGGGAGGCAAACAACGTGCGGTGCGTACCCTTTACGAGATCCCTGCGTAAAGAGAAGGGGAACGAGTGAAATTGCTGCGCAGTGAATTTGCTTCGCAGTGAATTCCCCCTTCGGGGCATGAATTTGCCTCTTCGAGGCAGTAAAAAGGGGAAGAAACCGTTTCGCAAGTTTCCTCCCCCCTGCTTTTTTGTTCTGCGACGCTTATTCGTCGTCCTTGCCGTCAGCCAGCGCGCCGAGCGTTTCGAGCAGCGCGGCGGCCTTGGCCTCGAATTTCGCTTCGGCTTCGCGGACGGCTTCTTCCGCCTTCGCCGCGGCTTCCGCCGTCTCTTCGACGACTTCGTCCACTTCGATGGCCTCTGCCGCGTCATTCACGTCATCGGACACCCGGGAGCGCAGACCGCTCATCACGTTCAGGGTGTCGTCGATCTCCCCCGTCGCCTCGCCCGCATCCGGCAGCCAGTCCGTGAGCTCTTCGATGCTCATCTTCTGCTGCTTCTTCGGACGGCGGCGTTCGCGGGATTCCTTCGGCTCGGTGTCCGAGTTGACGGCAGGTTCCGCGGCGGCGGCCTGGGCTGATCTGTCTCCGCCTCTGCGGCCGCGGGAACGCTTCTTTCCCTGTCCGCTCTGCTGATTCTGCTGCTGATTTTGCTGCCCTTGCTGTTCGGCGGGCTTCTCTTCGCCTCTTCTGCGGTCGGGCTGCTTGTCCGGACCCTCGTAGGTCACGATGATCTTGCGGTCGCGGTCCGTACCGACGGAGTGCGTCGAGACGCCGTCATAGCTCTGCAGTTCGGAGTGGATGATCCGTCTCTCGTAGGCGTTCATGGGCTCGAGGAAGACGTTCCGGCGGTACTTCACCGCGCGCGCCGCCATTCTTCTGGCGAGGGTGCGCAGGGTGTCCTCCCGCTTCTGACGGTAGTTCTCGATGTCCACGACGATCTTCACGTAGTCGCCGTCGCGGGATTTCGTGCGGCGCAGCGCGCAGAGGTTCGCGAGATACTGGATCGAATCGAGCGTCTCGCCGTGGTGGCCGATCAGGATGCCCGTCTCGTCGCCGACGATGTCGATCTTCGGATACACGGTCGCCTCTTCGGTCACGTCGAATTCCTCGCCTTCGGGGCATTCCGCCGGGACCGCATGGGCGTCGAGGCGCATGTTGCCGAGCAGGGTGTTCACGAAGTCGAGCGCGTAGTTCATCTCGGCCTCGGTGATCGCCTCGCGGCGGCGTTCCTCGCGCACGGGTTCGGCTTCGGCCTTCTTCGCCTCAAAGACGGATTCCGCCTCCGCGACGAGGGCGTTGAGTTTTTCGTAATCTTCGTCGCTCTCCGCCATATCGTACCGGGATGCCATGGCGTCGCTGTCCGTCCGCTGCACCGGTCCCCGGCCTCTGCCGCGGGATCGGCGGGACCGGGAGGGAACTTCGGAGGCGGGCACCACGGTCGTGGACAGTGCGGGCGCCTCTTCCGCCGGCTTCTCGGTCGGCTTGTCTGCCGCGGTGGGCTTCTGATTCCGGTTCTTCTTCCGGATGTCGTTGTTCATTCTGCCGCCCGAGGATCCCGCGGACTTGTTCGCGCCGCTTCCGAAGCCGCTCTCGTTCCCCTCGCTCACGAAGTCGGTCAGACCGACGGGCGCGGAGACGGTGACGGCGGCGGAGAGATCTTCCTCAGCCGGGGCCGCCTTCTTCTGGCGGTTTCTCTTTCTCGGGGTGGCCTGATTGCCGAGCGCGGAACGGTACGGGGTCTCCGCGGCTTTTTCGGCCGGTTCCGCGGTCACGGCAGCCTCGACCGGTTTCTCAGCCGGCTTTTCGGCCTTGGGCTGGTTCGGCTGCTGCTTCTGCTGATTGTTGTTCTGCTGCTTCGGCTGGTTGTTCTGCTGCTGCTTTTGCTGCTGATTCTGCTGTTTCGGCTGATTGTTCTGCTGCTGCTTCTCGGCCTTGGGCTGGTTCTGCTGCTGCTTCTGCTGATTCTGCTGCTGCTTCGGCTGCGGATTGTTCTGCTGCTGTTTGTCAGCCTTCGGCTGATTCTGTTGCTGCTCCTGTTTCGGCTGATTCTGCTTCTGATTCTGGTTCTGCTGTTTCTGCTGATTCTGGTTCTGGTTCTGCTTCTGCTGTTTCTGCTGCTGCTGCGGCTGCTGCTGAGGCTTTTCCTGCGCCGGAGCCGGTGCGGGCGTGCCGGAGGAGCCGCGGTCGGTGACGGATTTGAGATTTTTGATATCCGCGACGAGGGAGCCGAGCTCGCTCTGGACGGAGACGACCTTCGAGACGGTGACCTTGATCTGGGCGTCTCTCGCGCCGAGCAGACCGAACAGGCCCTTCTTTTCCATCTTCACGATCTCATAGGAGATCTCGTGGTCGGCGTCCTCGTACTCGCGCTTGGCGAGAGCGACGGCTTCCGCGACGGTCTTCGCTGTAATGATATAGGTTTCAGCCATAATATTCCTTTGTCCTCGGTTCGAGGTTGATTCTGAGCGTTATTCTTTTTTCCGGTAATCGGACTGTTCGTCGTCCTTGAGCGGAACGGGAGCGCGATCTTCTCTCCCGGCGGCTTCCTCTTCTTCTTTCTTTTCCGCCGCTTCAAGGCGCTCGTTGTAATCGTCGTCGTCGATGTGATGCAGGCTGCGGACGGGCTTTTTGTTGGGGTCCCGTTCCTTGGCCTCGCGCTTTTTCTGCTTGTTCGAGAGTCCCGCCACCCGTTCGGCTTCCTTATAATCCTCCTCCGTCAGCTTCGGGAGGGGGTAGAGCTTGGCCGCGACGATCTTCGAGACGACCATGAGGGCGTTGCGGAACATCCAGTACACGCCGACGGCGGCCGCGAGCTGGAATTCAAAGTAGACGGAGATGAGCGGCGTAGTCCACTGCATGATCTTCATGGACATGTTGTTCTGCTGTTCGGCCATGGTGGGATCCTGGTACGTGAACTTCTGCATGATCTTCTGGGAGACGATCATGACGACGAAGGTCAGAAGGGGGATCAGGACCAGCCAGTTAAACGGCATGAACCCATAGTTGGGAAGATCCCGCAGAATCTGCGAGAGGTCGAACGGCCCGACTTTGAAAACGGGAAGAACCGCTCCTTGGAGGGAAGGGGCAATGGTGTAATAGTTCGACACATTGTCCCGGATCGCGTTGATGATGCTGATCTGTTCGCTGCGGATGTTAATCTCGACGCCGGCGTCCGCAAGGAATGTCTTGAGTGCGGTGATCTCCGCAGTCGGCACGTTCGAGATGTACCGCAGGGGGCGCATGACGACGTTGTAGAGGCAGATGATGATGGGCATCTGGATGAGGAGCGTGCCGCATCCGGAGGCCGGATTGAAGTGTTCCGCCTGATACATGTCCATGATTTCCTGCTGCATTTTCTGCTGCGTCGCCTTATCGGTGCGCCCGGCGTACTTTTTGCGGATCGCCGCGGTCCTCGGCGCGAGGGATGCCTGCTTGATCTGGTTCTTCTGCTGCTTGACGGCGAGCGGGAAGAGCAGGATCTCGAATACGAGCGTGAAGAGCAGGATGGCGAAGAGGTAGTTGTGCGTGAGCGTGTAGGCGAACCGCAGGATATATCCCATCGGGATATACAGGATATCGAAGATACTTTCCATTTAGCGCTCCATGGGAGTTGATTGGTCGTCGGACGCACGCCCGCCGGCATTTTCGGCAGGGGAGTCCGCATCTGTCCGCCGCGCGAAACGGTTCCGGAGCCGTGCAGCCACGTCCCGCCGACGGGGCACGGGATCATACCCGCCCCGGGAGAAGGGGTTGCACCGGAGGATCCGGAAAACGGCGAGCAGGGTGCCGCAGAGGATGCCCCATTCCCGCACGGCTTCGACGGCATAGGCGGAGCAGGTGGGCGTGAACCGGCAGGATCCCTGCCCTTTCAGGGGCGAGAGGAATCGCCGGTAGAGGCGCACGGGCGTGAGCCACAGCCACACGAGGGCGGCATGGACGGTCTTTGCGGCGGCGAGGATCGGGTTTGCCCGGGTTATAGATGGTTCCGGGGATCCCGACGGTTCCGGGTCGGTCATGTTTTTGCGGCATTCTGGATGCCTGACGGCGCGGGGCGGCTTCACGACAGATCACCGTCGGCTGCATCCGCATCCCGTTCGCGCGGCGCGGGGCCGGGTTCTCCCGCCGGGTCATCCTGACCCTTGAGGAGTGCGAGCGCGGAGAGGCAGGCGAGGAGGTCGGACTGCACGTCCTGCATTTTCGAGACGGTAGCGGCGGTTTTCGGGACGATGACGAGGAGGAAGCCTTTTCGGATGCCGACGGTTTTGTCTATCTGACGGTAGGCTTCCCGGATCAGGCGTTTCGCCCGGTTTCGCTGCACCGCGCCTCCGACTTTTTTAGAGGCTGAGATACCGATCCGGTTGAGGGTTTGTTTCTGTGGATTCTGTTTGCGCAACAGGCCTGCGGCGCGGTCCTTCAGGGCGTACACGGTGACGGTACGCGAGGAGCGGCGTCCGCCCTTCTGATAGGCCCGGCGGAACAGGTGATTTTCTTTGAGGGCGTAGAGCTTCATGATACCGTTTCAAAAGCATAGCCTCCGGCACCTTAAAGAACGCGGAGGCTATTCAAACTTCTTTAGTGGGTGAGTCTGGCACGGCCCTTCGCGCGTCTTCTCTTGAGGACCTTTCTGCCGTCAGCGGTCGCCATTCTCTTTCTGAAGCCGTGTTCTTTGCTTCTCTGTCTCTTTTTGGGCTGATATGTTCTGAGCATGATCACACCTCCTTACTTGTTATTCAGTTTCCTTCGGCGTGTGAAAACACCCGCACAGATAGACGAGAATAATTATATAACAAAGAAGACGGTTTGTCAAGAGGATTTTCTCAAAAAATACCGGATCTTGCTGCACTCTTTTCCTTGCGCGGCGGAGCCTTGCGGGCGGGGCGCGAACAAAGAGGGAAAATGATACAAAATGGCTGCACGCCGCATAAACGGTGTCATTGCGAGGAGCAGGTCCCGCGACCTGCGACGTGGCAATCCGTTCTCCTTTTCCGGTGGGCTTGGATTTTTCTGTTGTCTGCGCGGCAAGCCTTGCGGATTTGGAATCGTGCAGGTCATTTGCTTTTTTGTCCTCGCGAACTTGTTCGCGTGCCGGACAGGGACCCAAGAGGCCTCCGCGACCGGCCTCTTGGGGATCACCGCCGCCAAAGGCGCGTTCCCCGCCTTTGGAATCCACCCCTCAACGTGCGTACAGCGAGTTCTCTGAAGCGTTGCTCAATGAGGTACGGCTTGTTTTGTTTTGGATG
>JAFZPN010000020.1 GCA_017550315.1 Clostridia bacterium | reverse complement strand
GGTCGGATGCCTCGCGCACGCAGGCATACGCCTCGGGGAGGATGTCGTCGAGGGTCTCGCCCGCCGCCAGTCTTTCCTTGAAGACGTCGGTCCGGGAGCGCATATCCGCGTCGGACATGGCCCGGTACTCGTCCGCGAGCGCATTCACGCGCTTCACGGCGGGCATGATTTTTCTGATCTGTCGCTCGCTGTAGGTGCCGAAAACCTTGGTGATGATGCTCATTTTATCGAGACGGCCGCTCTGGCCGCTTGTCCCTTCCTGTATTCGGATCCTTCCGGAGAATGGAGATAGGTATACATAGTTATTATATGCCGTTTGTGATAAGATTTTAAGCGGAAAATGTAAACTTAATGCAAAAACGGATTCGCCCCGTCCGGCTCTTGCGAAATCCGCCGCTTTGTGGTAGAATGGATTTCGGAACACTGGGGAAAGGAATCCGTTTATGAAAGACATCAACATCGTTCTGCACGAGCCCGAGATCCCGCAGAACACGGGAAACATCGCCCGGACCTGCGCCGCCACCGGCTCCGCGCTCCACATCATCCGGCCGATGGGCTTTGCCATCGACGACCGCAAGCTCAAGCGCGCGGGGCTCGACTACTGGCACCTGCTCGACATCACCTATTACGACGACCTCGGCGACTTCTTCCGGAAGAATCCCGGATGCGCGTTCTGGTGCTTCACGACGAAGGCGCCGCGGTGCTATACCGAAGCGGTCTACGAGACGCCGGTCTTCCTCTTCTTCGGCAAGGAGACGAAGGGGCTGCCGGAGGACTTTCTCCGCGCGAACCTCGACCGCTGCGTGCGGATCCCGATGCGGGAAAATCTCAGAAGCCTGAACCTCTCGAATGCCGCCGCCGTCGGTGTCTACGAGGTTTTGAGACAGCAGGGCTTCCGCGGTCAGCAGCCCGAGAGCGGCTATCTGCTGTGACTCAGAGAAGCGGGGCGATGAGATCGAGCGCGGCGCGGAAGAGCTGGGTGAGGAGCCTCGGCTTCTTCGCCTCGACGGGCTCGCTCTTCTCGATCAGCGCGATGAAATCCCGCTTCACGTCGGGGAGACAGTCGGGCTTGTACATCCAGAGGCCGCACTCGAAGTGCAGATAGAGGCTCCGGTAGTCGAGGTTGACGCTCCCGACGACCGCGTATTCGTCGTCGACGAGGAAGCCCTTCGCGTGGACGAAGCCGGGCTTGAACTCGTAGATCTTCACGCCGTTCGCGACGAGGTTGGGATAGTAGGACTTGGTGGTCTGGTTGATGAGGATCTTGTCCGGAACGCCGGGGGTGACGATCCGCACGTCGACGCCGCACCGGGCCGCGTGGATCAGGGCCTGCTCCAGGCGCTCGTCGACGATGAGATAGGGCGTGGTGATCCACACATAGCGCTTTGCGCTCTCGATGAGGCCGAGATAGACGTTTTCCCCGACGGGCTCGCCGTCGAGCGGGCTGTCGGTGTAGGGCTGGACATAGCCGCCTCCGTCGATGCCGTCGAGCGCGCCGGGCAGCGGCATGTAATCGGAGTAATCGCCGATCTCGTCGGTCTTCGTGCCGCAGAGGTAGTCCCACATGGTGAGGAACATGACGGCGAAGCTCCACGCGGCCTCCCCGCGCACCATGACGGCGGTATCCTTCCAGTAGCCGCACCGCTCCTCGGTGTTGATGTATTCGTCCGCCAGGTTGATGCCGCCGGTGAAGGCGGTGACACCGTCGATCACGCAGATCTTGCGGTGGTCGCGGTTGTTCTGCCGGGCGAAGAGGAGGGGGATGAACCGCTGGAAGATGCGGCAGTCGATCCCCTCCCGGCGGAGCTTTCCGTCGAAATTGCCCGGGATGGCGAGCGCGCTGCCGATATCGTCGTAGACGACGCGGACGTCGACGCCCGCTTTGACTTTTTCGAGGAGGATCTCATGCACGGCGTCCCACATCTCGCCCTCGCCGATGATGAAGTACTCGAGGAAAATGTAGCGCTCGGCCCTGCGGAGTTCTTCGAGCAGGACGGGGAACATGGCCTCGCCGCTCTCGAAATAGCGGGTCTCGCAGTGCTTCACGGGCGGGCAGTAGGACGTGGTCTTGATGTAGCGCGCCTGACGGGCGGCCGTCGGATCCTCCGCCTCGAGATCCGCGAGCGCGCAGACTTCCCGCGCCGTGCCCGCTCTCGCCGCCTCTCTCATGAAGCGCATCTTGCGCAGCGCGCGTCCCGAGGCGCGTTTCCCGCCGAAGATGAGGTAGAGCGCGACGCCGAAGACGGGGAACGTAAAGGCGACGACGATCCAGCAGAGCTTGTACGACATGCTCCGGCTGTTTTTCATGAGATAGAGGACGAAAACAAAATCGAGGAGCGCCGTCGCGGCTGAAAAGACGTAATAGAACCGGGTGAACTGGACGGCGATCAGAAAGATGAGGAAGAGCTGAATGACGATGAGCGGCCAGACGATGACGGCGCGGCTCGTCGCGATGCGTTTGAGCTTTTTTTTCATAGAGTCTCCTGAGCGGAACATGTGCCAAAAACAAAGACTGCTCAGGATATATTATACCCGTTTCCCGCGAAAAGTCAAGGACATGTGACGCCGCAGAGGACGATTTCATGAAATTCTAATCCAAGGGAGCCTTTCGGGTCTGCGCCGAAAAAGGGACCGCGCGGTCCCTTTTTTCACAGGATGATGCAGATCAGGCCCTGGCTTCCCTCGTTGATGATCTTCGAAAGGGTCTCGCCGAATTTCTGACGGGCGTCCTCGGGCATGTGGCCGAGCTTCGCGTGCAGGCC
>JAFZPN010000019.1 GCA_017550315.1 Clostridia bacterium | reverse complement strand
TGCCAAAATGGCATTGGGCGACGATCTTGAGATTCCGGACTATATTCCTAAAAGCTATCTCCTCTGGCGATTTATGATAGACAAGGAATATCAGCGTAACGGCTACGGAAAAAAAGCTCTTAAACTCGCGCTGGATTATATCAAAACCTATCCCTGCGGAGACGCGAAATGCTGCTGGCTTTCCTACGAACCTGAAAATGAGGTCGCAAGGAAGCTTTACGGTTCTTTCGGTTTCGAGGAGCAGAAACTTCCGGAGGGCTGGGATGAAGTTCCGGCTGTGCTGAAACTGTAAAACAAACGGATAATTTCCAGTTTGTGAGGCGAAACACAATGCATGACGAGCACCGATACGACGATATCATCTGCCTTTCTCATCATCAGTCAGAAAAACATCCCCGCATGTCCATGGAAGAGCGGGCGGCGCAGTTTTCCCCATTTGCCGCTCTGACGGGATACGGCGCGGTCATCGCCGAGGCGGGCCGTCTCACGGATGCGCGGATCGAGCTCGGCGACGAGCAGAAGGACGAGATCGACCGCTGTCTCCGGGATCTGCTGGCTGACCCGGACGCCGTGGCAGAGATCACCGTCTTCGAGCCGGACGAGCGGAAGGACGGTGGGCGGTATCGGACGATCCGGGGCGCGCTCCGGCGATACGATCCGGCGGAGGGGATCCTGCTTCTCCGGGACGGGCAGAAGATCCCGCTCGACGCGATCCTCTCGGTCACGGAGGCGGAAAACTGAGCATGAAAAAAGGACGTTCCCCGTCTTCGAGGAATGTCCTTTCTCTGTTGGCTTGGATCAGTCCGCACACTTCCCGAGCCGTCCGGCGATCTCGCGGATGTAGGACGGCGCGCTCCCGCAGCATCCGCCGATGTAGTCGACGAATTCAAGCGCGGGCATGATCCCGTCGGCGAACGCCTTCGCGCTGAATGCCGCCGATTCGGTCCCGTCCGCGGCGAGCACGGGCATCCCGGCGTTCGGCTTGAAGAGGAGCGGGATCGCGGTCTTCCCGGCAAACTTTTGGATGATCGGAACCGCGAGATCCGGGCCGAGGGAGCAGTTCATCCCGATCGCGTCGACGCCGAGGGGCTCGAGCTCCTCGATCATGTCGTCGGGGGAATTGCCCATCATGGTCTTGCCGAGGCGCTCAAACGAGAGGCTGCAGAAGACCGGTACGCCGTATTTCTTTGCCTCCTCCGCCGCGACGCGCAGCATGGCGAGGTCGATGAAGGTCTCAAGGAAGATGAGATCCGCACCCGCTTCGATGCCTGCTGTAAACATCTCGGCATAGATTTCGGCGACCTCTTCCTCTTCGAGATCCCCGTAGGGCTCCATCAGCTCGGAGAGCGGTCCGACGTCGAGACCGACACGGATCGATCGGCCGGCGACGGCGTCCTTCGCGAGCTTCACGCCCGCCGTGACGACGTCCCGAACGGCATACGAAGAAGAGCGCGCGACGGACGGGCCGTTTGCGCCGAAGGTGTTCGCGAGGATGATCTCCGATCCGGCGTCGGCGTATTCGCGGGCGATCTCCGAGACGATCTCGGGATGTTCGAGGTTATAGATCCAGACGGGCTCTTTTTTCCAGCCGTGCGCTTCCGCTTTTGCCCAGAGGGCCGTTCCGAGCGCGCCGTCGAGCAGGGTGATGTTCTGTTTCATGTGGGTTCCTCCGTGAAATTCTCATTGGTTCTGTATGATTATACACCATCCGGCGGCGTTTGTCCAGTCCTTCTTCCGAAATCGCGGCGATCTCCTTGACACGGGAAGACGATCCCGGTATAATAGGGGCAAATCCATCGGAGAGGAGGCGCGGATATGTACAGCGAGGAACAGTGGGACCGAAGATGGCGGATCCGCACCTGCGGACGGGACACCCAGGCGGAGGACGCGCATCACCGCCCCTATGAGCCGACGCCCTATGCCGTCCTCGACCGCCTCGCGGACAGCGGCCTCATCGGACGGGACAACACCCTCCTCGATTACGGATGCGGCAAGGGACGGGCCGCCCTTCTGCTCAGCCACCGCACCGGATGCAAGAGTGTCGGGATCGACTTCAATCCCGCCCTGATTACCGCGGCGGAGGAGAACCGGGCTTCGTTTGCGGGACACGCGGACACAGTGTTCTGCTGCGCGGATGCCGGGCGGTATGAGATCCCCGGCGAGGCAGACCGGTTCTATTTCTTCAACCCGTTCTCCGCCGAGATCCTGCGCGCCGCCGTCAGCCGCATCGTCGGGTCGTGGTATTCTCAGCCGCGCCCGATGCTGCTCTTCTTCTACTATCCGTCCGACGAGGCTGTCCGGTTCCTCGCGGCGGAAGCGATGCTCTGCCCGGTCCGGGAGATCGACTGCTCCGATCTGTTCCCCGGCGACGGACGGGAGAGACTGCTCGTCTATTCCGTCGGATCATGAGAAAAACGCAGCGTCACAGCGACCCTGCGTTTTTTCTGTTGTCTGTGATTCTCTCACAGCACGCTCAGCGCGAAGACGGCGGCGATCGCGAGGATCAGCCCGATCACCTTCATCCGCCCGAGCTTTTCCTTGAGGATCACGACCGACCAGAGCACCGACACGATCAGAACGCCGCCGTTGTTCAGCGTATAGAGCACCGCGACGTTGATGAGGCTCAGCGCGTGCATCAGCAGATTGATCGCGGCGCAGGCGGAAATCGAAGCGGCGAGTGCGAAGAGGGCGGATCTCGGCGTCTGGCGGAACGCGCGGGGCGTCTCCCCCTTTGCGCGGACGGCGAGGAGGATGAGCGCGAGGACGGCGGAAGAGGAGAAGGTTACCACGATCATCGCGGCGTTTTCCTGTCCCTCGTATGCCCGCTCGACCGTATTCATGAGCGTTCCGTAGAGGCCGTTGACGCAGCCGAGGAGGGTCACGGTCAGAATGAACGGCAGGGAGACCTTTTCGCGCTCCTCGCCCTCCTTCTTTTCTTCAAGGTTGAGGAAGACGAAGGACACGAGCATGACGGCGATCGCGGCGTACTGCCAGACGGAGAGGCTCTCGCCGTCATGGAGCGCGGACC
>JAFZPN010000018.1 GCA_017550315.1 Clostridia bacterium | reverse complement strand
CACTTTGAGAACAGGACCATGCGGCATGACATAGGAGCGCGCGCACTCGCGTGCAAAGGAGAATAAATGGTTTACAGATGTTACGTGGAAAAGCGCCCGGGACTGCGGGTCGAGGCAGACGCGCTCTATGGGGAGCTCCGTTCGTTCCTCGGCGTCGGCGGCAGCCTCCATGGCGTGCGGATCTTCAACCGCTACGACGTGGAAGGCCTCGACCGGGAGCTGTTCGAATACGCCAAGCGCACCGTCTTTTCCGAGCCCCAGACCGACACCGTGACAGAGACGCTTCCCTCGCCCGGCGACGCGGCTGTTTTCGCGGTCGAATACCTCCCCGGACAGTACGACCAGCGGGCGGATTCCGCGGCGCAGTGCATCCAGATCCTCTCGCAGGGCACGCGTCCGACGGTGGCGTCTGCGAAGGTCTACGTCCTCCTCGGTTATCCCACCGCGGAAGAGATCGCGAAGATCAAGGCCTACGTCATCAACCCCGTGGAGGCGCGCGAAGCGTCTCTTGCGGAACGGGAGACCCTCGTCCAGCAGTACGACGTGCCCGCGGACGTGGCCATCCTCGACGGGTTCCGCGCGATGGACGACGACGGCCTCGACGCCTTCATCGCGAAATGGGGCCTCGCCATGGACCGGGACGACCTCGCCTTCACCCGGGCGTATTTCCGGGGCGAGGACCGCGATCCCACCCTCACCGAGATCCGCCTGATCGACACCTACTGGTCCGATCACTGCCGCCACACCACCTTCCCACGACGATCGACCACGCGTCCTTCGACGATCCGCTCCTCGAGAAGGCGTTCAGGCGCTATCTCGCGACGCGGGAGCGCATCGGACGGTCGAAGAAGCCCGTCAACCTCATGGATCTGGCGACGGTGGCCTGCCGCGCGCTGAAAGCCGACGGACGCCTCCCGAAGCTCGACGAATCCGAGGAGATCAACGCCTGCACGGTGAAGGTCGACGTGGAGATCGAGGGCAAGTGCGAAAAGTGGCTCCTCCTCTTCAAGAACGAAACGCACAACCACCCGACCGAGATCGAACCCTTCGGCGGCGCGGCGACCTGCATCGGCGGTGCGATCCGCGACCCCCTGTCCGGGCGCAGCTACGTCTATGCGGCGATGCGCGTGACCGGCGCGGGCGATCCGACGAGGCCCCTGTCCGAGACGCTCGCGGGCAAGCTCCCGCAGAAGAAGCTCGTGACGACGGCGGCCGCCGGGTATTCCTCCTACGGCAACCAGATCGGCCTGGCGACCGGACAGGTCTCCGAGCTCTATCACCCCGGCTATGTGGCGAAGCGCATGGAGATCGGCGCGGTCATTGCGGCGGCTCCCAAGGCGTCGGTGCGGCGCGAGCGTCCGATCCCCGGCGACTGCGTGATCCTGCTCGGCGGCAGAACGGGACGGGACGGCTGCGGCGGTGCGACGGGATCGTCGAAATCCCACAACCTGCACTCGCTCGAATCCTGCGGCGCGGAGGTCCAGAAAGGCAACGCGCCCGAGGAACGCAAGCTGCAAAGACTGTTCCGGGACCCTGAGGCGTCCCTGCTCATCAAGCGGTGCAACGACTTCGGCGCGGGCGGCGTGTCCGTGGCGATCGGCGAGCTGGCGGACGGCCTTGCCATCGAGCTCGACCGGGTCCCGAAGAAATACGACGGCCTCGACGGCACCGAGCTTGCGATCAGCGAATCCCAGGAGCGCATGGCGGTCGTCGTGGCAGCGGAGGATGCCGATCGTTTCATGGCCCTCGCGGACCGAGAGAACCTCGAAGCGACGGTCGTGGCGCGCGTCACCGATACCAACCGCCTCACCATGACCTGGCGCGGAAAGACCATCGTGGATCTCTCCCGCGAATTCTTAAATTCCAACGGCGCGGAGAAGCACATCGACGTCGCGCCCGCCAAACCCGGCGACTGGGCGAAAGAGATCCCCGCCGATCTTGCACAGGGGATGCGCGCGCTCGCGGCCGATCTCAACGTCGCGTCCCAGCGCGGTCTTTGTGAGCGGTTTGACTCGACGATCGGCGCGGGGA
Organism: Clostridia bacterium; assembly: GCA_017550315.1. GTDB lineage: Bacteria > Bacillota > Clostridia > Oscillospirales > CAG-272 > UMGS1696. The sequence goes on along the minus strand of JAFZPN010000018.1, from coordinate 2,229 downwards.
CGATCCTCATGCCCTTCGGCGGCAAACGGCAGCTCACCCCGGCGCAGGCGATGGCGCACAAGATCTCCGTCGAGGACCGCAATGCCTCGACCGCTTCCCTCATGGCGTGGGGCTACAATCCGATGATCGCGGAGAAGAGCCCGTATCACGCCTCGTACCTCGCGGTCGTCGAATCGGTCTCGAAGCTCATCGCGTCCGGCGCATCCTTCGAGGACGTGTACCTGACCTTCCAGGAATACTTTGAAAAGCCCCTGCGCGATCCTGCACGGTGGGGCAAACCGACGGCGGCGCTGCTCGGCGCGTTCGAGGCGCAGATGGACCTCGGCATCGCGGCGATCGGCGGCAAGGACTCGATGTCCGGCTCGTTCGAGCACCTCGACGTCCCGCCGACGCTCGTCTCCTTCGCCGTCACGACGGACCGCGCGGAATACGTGATCTCGCCCGAATTCAAATCGGCCGGACACCGCGTCACCCTGCTCTGCCCGGACTACGACAAGAACGGACTCCCGACGCCCGATTCCCTGATCCGCAATTTCCGGCGCGTGCACGACGGCATTGTCTCCGGGAACATCGTCTCCGCCTGGACACCCGGTTACGGCGGCGCGGCGGAGGGCCTCTTCAAGATGGCGCTCGGCAACGGCATCGGCTTCGCGGCGGACAAGAACCTCGATCTCGACACCCTCTTCGGCTACCGGTACGGCGCGTTCGTGCTGGAATGCGCGGGGAAAGCGGTCGGCGACATGATCGGGGAGACCATCGAGATCTACTCCTTCGTGAAAGGTTCGACGGCGATCCCGCTCTCCGACCTCGAAGAGACGTACAATCGTGTTCTCGAAGGCGTATATCCCGTGAACGCGGCCGGACAGGACAACGCGGAGGCGGTCGAGACCGTCTCGGCGAAGACCTACACCCGCGTCCGCACGACGGAGCACTTCGCGAAGCCGCGGATCCTCATCCCGGTCTTCCCCGGCACGAACTGCGAATACGACACGGCGAAGGCCCTCGATGCCGCGGGGTTTGACGCGAAGATCATGGTGCTGCGCAACCTGACGGCGTCCGCGGTGGCCGAATCGGTCGAGGCGTTTGCGCGCGAGCTCAAACAGGCCCAGGCGATCTTCATCCCGGGCGGCTTCTCCGGCGGCGACGAACCGGACGGAAGCGGCAAGTTCATCACGGCGTTCTTCCGCTCCGGCGCGGTGCGCGAGGGGACGAATGAGCTCCTCAAAACGCGGATGGGCCTGATGTGCGGCGTGTGCAACGGCTTCCAGGCGATCGTCAAGCTCGGGCTCGTGCCCTTCGGCGAGATCGTCGACACGGACGAGACCTGCCCGACCTTGACCTTCAACAAGATCGGCCGCCACCAGTCTCGGATCGTCTCGACGCGGATCGCCTCGAACAAATCCCCGTGGCTCGCGGGAACGGAGATAGGAGATGTCTACAACGTCCCGATCTCACACGGCGAAGGCCGCTTCATCGCCTCACCCGAGATGCTCGCGAAGCTGAAAGAAAACGGCCAGATCGCGACGCAGTACGTCGATCTCGACGGGCGGGCGACGATGGACATCGCGTTCAACCCGAACGGATCGGTCCTTGCGATCGAGGGGATCACCTCCCCCGACGGCCGTGTCCTCGGCAAGATGGGGCACACGGAGCGGTACAACCCCGGCCTGTACGTCAACGTCCCCGGGCAGTACGATATGAAGCTGTTTGCATCGGCGAAGAAGTACTTTGAGTAATACTAATCCCAGGCTAAAACATCCAAAATGTTTTAGCCTGAGCCGGAAACGCATTCAGCGTTTCCGGACAATCTAAATCGCAGATTTAGATTGGGATTTGTATAAGTGAAGAACGAAGAGTGAAAAGTGAACTGTTGAGGTAGGAAACCTTCGGTTTCCGGAAAGAATAAACGGTTGTGAAGCTGTATCGAACATACAGCCGCACAACCGTCTCTTTTTCTTTGAAATCCGCCCGGCGGATTTCTACATCAACTATTCACTATTCACTTTTCTCTCTTCTCTCGCGCAGCTTTCCGCACTCCTCCGGATGGCACACGATCTCGCGTGTGCGGCGTATGCGGGCGAAGGTCTTCTCTTCCCCGTCGCGGGCGAGCATCTCGAGCCATCGCCCGAGGATGCACGCGGTGCAGGGGTGCATGAGGGACTCCATCTCCTTCTTCGAGCGGAAGTATTCGAGGGCGGAGGCGTCCGTATAGTTCTCACCTTTATAGAT
>JAFZPN010000231.1 GCA_017550315.1 Clostridia bacterium | reverse complement strand
TTCAGGTTCCGGTTCGGGTTCCGGTTCGGGTTCGGGCTCTTCCGATGCGGGCTCTTCGACCTCCGGTTCTTCTTCTTTGTCGTCCGGGGCTTCCTCTTGGGTATCCTCCTGCTCCTCGGTGTTCGCTTCGCCCACTTCCCCGATGCGGATCGGTTCGTCGCCGTTGTCGCGGTTCTCGGGCTCGGCCATCAGGAAATCGAGGGACGCGAGGGAGGCGCCGATGGTTCTGGCCGCGTCGTTCAGATCGACGTCGACGTCAAGCGCTTCGTTCACGCCCTGCGCGATCGCGCGGGAGGAGAAGGTCGCGCCGGTGATGCCGTCGAGATTCTCGCCGATCGTCACCTTTTCGCTGACGCCCTTGAAGCGGGAGAGGAAGCTCTCGCTCTGGACGCGGGTCCCGGTGCCGGGCGTCTCCTGGATGTCCACGATGCGGACGCCGCTCACCTCATGCGCCGCGTTCAGGCCGACCATCATGGAGATGTCGCCGATGTAGCCGGATCCGACGGTATTCACGCAGTAGCCGACGATGGTCCCGTCGCGCAGGACGATGTAGACCTTTTCGCCGTCTTCATTTTCATACTCGCGGATGTCGTTCCCCTCCGGGAAGACCGCGAGGATCGCCTCGTTCTTTTCGCGCTCGACGTTCTGCGCGATGACGCTTTGCGTCGCTCCGTGGATGACGGCGAGAAGCAGCGCCACGCCCGTGCAGATCCCCGTGAGGACCGCCACCGTGCGCACGAGATACTTCCGCGAGCTCTCGTCCACGGTCTTCTTTTCGAGCGGCTTGACGACCGCCGCATCGCGGGCCTTGCGCCGGGCAGCCATTCCGGCAAACAGCGCGGTTTTTTCTTTCTCGGAATGCGCGTCCGTCTTCTTCTCTTCGGGAACGGATTCCACGGTGGGTTCGGTGTCGGACACTTCCTCCGCAGCAGGTTCGGCGACGGAGATTTCCGCGTGCACATCGTCAGCGCCGGCTTCGATCTTTTCGCTCTCTTCCGGAGCGGCTTTCACGGGCGCAAACGACGCGAGCAGCTCGTCGACGGTGAGGGTGTCGTCCTTCGCCTCGGCGGGTTCCGGCTTCTTCTCGGCCGCTGCCTTCGGCGTCTCGCGCACGGGAGGCTCCGGCTTTTTCGGGGGCTCGGGCACCTTTTCCGGGGCCGCCGGGACATCCTCCGGGATATCGAAAGCGAAGACGTCGTCCGTCACGGGCTCTGCGGGCTTTTTCTCCGCGGGAGCCTCGGGGGCGGCAGGTTCATCGAAGTTCAGATCGATGCTCCACGAGCCGTCCGCCGCTGCGGGGCGTTCGTTCTTATCGTTCAGTTTTGCCATTCGTTTTACCTCCAAAACGGCGGGGCATGGTCACTTTATCAATGTACCACACAAGCAGGTTCATAATGAGGATCGAGAAGGAAACGCCCTCCGGGTACGCGCCGAAATAGCGGATCAGCACCGTGATCGCGCCGCATCCCGCGCCGAAGATCAGGCGTCCGACGGGCGTGACCGGCGAGGTCGAATAGTCGGTCGCCATGAAGATCGCGCCAAGGAGCAGTCCGCCCGAGAAGATCTCGTAGAGCATGAATTCGTATGCAATGCCGTTCGACTGCGGGAAGAGGAAGGTGAGCAGCGCGACCGTCCCGATGTAGGCGACGGGAATCTGCCACGTGATGATCTTCTGCACGAGCAGGTAAACGCCGCCCGCCACAAGCAGGAGGGAGGAGACCTCGCCGATGCAGCCGGTCATGTTGCCGACGATCATGCCGAAGAGATTCGTATCCGGAAGCACGCCGGTCTTCAATGCGGCCAGCGGCGTGGCTCCCGCGACGACGTCCGTCTCGGCCAGATTGACGGCGAGGGACGTGACTTTCTCCCCGGCTGCCGGGAACAGGCTCATCGAGGACGCCCACGAGAACAGGAATACGCGCGCCGCGAGGGCCGGGTTGACGAAGTTCTTGCCGATGCCGCCGAAGAGCTGCTTGACGATCACGATCGCGAAGAATCCGCCGACGACGGGCATCCACAGGGGCGCCGTCACCGGGAGGTTCATGCCGAGAAGCATGCCCGTCACCGCCGCCGAGAGATCCCCGACCGTCACGGGACGCTTCAGGAGGAACTGCGCCGCCGCTTCCCACACGATGCAGGACACGACGGAGATCAGGACCAGGACCAGCGCGCGGATCCCGAACACGTAGATGCCCCAGAGGAAGGCGGGGCAGAGGGCGATCAGCACGTTGAGCATGACGGTCGTGGTCGAATCCGCGCTCCGGATATGGGGCGAGGGGGAAACCGTCAGAAACGGGGGCATGGAGTAGGTTTTCGGCGTTTTCTTCCGCCGTCCGCTCTCCTCCGGGATCTTTTCCTGATTATCCATTATCGAAACCTCGTGTTCGTCGTCATTTCTGCGCGTTCAGAGAGGCGAGACGCGCCTTTTCCGTCTTGATCGCGGCCTTGGCCACCCGGATGTGCTGCACGATCTCCACCCCGCCGGGGCAGTTGTAGGAGCACGATCCGCATTCCACGCAGTTCATTGCGCCGTAGTCTTCGGCCCGCTTGAAGTCCCCGATCTTTGAGAACTGGGCGATGTACATCGGCATGAGGTGCATCGGGCAGTGGTTGACGCAGCGACCGCAGTGGATGCAGGTCGGGACCTTCACGTTCTTCTTTCCGAACCGCTCGGAGAAGAGGAGCACCGCGCTCGTGGACTTCGTGACGGACATTTCGGGATCCCACTGGGCCATGCCCATCATCGGGCCGCCGCTCACCAGCTTGTACGGCTCCTTTGAGAGGCCGCCGCAGAATTCGACGAGATCACTGACCGGCGTGCCCACGGGAACGAGCAGGTTCTTCGGATGCCGCACGCAGTCGCCGTCCACCGTCACGACGCGGGAGATCGACGGGGTGCCGTTCGCGAAGGCCTTGTAGACCGCCGCGCAGGTCTCGGCGTTGAAGATGACGCAGCCGACGTCCGCGGGGAGCTTGCCCGTCGGGATCTCCTGACCGGTGAGCGCGTAGACGAGCTGTCGTTCGTCGCCCTGCGGGTATTTGGTCTTCATGACCTTGACCGTGATCATCCGGCTGTCCTCGGTCAGTTCCTCGAGCTTCTCGACCGCGTCCTGCTTGTTGTCCTCGACGGCGATCCACGCGGTGTGGACGCCGAGGGCTTTTAAGAGGATCTTGATGCCGTTGATGACGGAGGCGGGATGCTCGAGCAGGAGGCGGTGGTTCGCCGTGATGAAGGGCTCGCACTCCGCGCAGTTGATGATGATACGGTCGACCTTGCCGAGAGCGGAGTTGATCTTCGCGTACGTCGGGAATGCCGCGCCGCCCATGCCGACGATCCCGGCCTCGCGGATGATCGAGACGATCTCCTCGGTCGACACGTCGGTGAGTTTCTTTTCGATCGGCTTGATGTCGGGACACGGCGTGTCCTTCATGTCGTTCTCGATGACGACGTGGTCGACGGTCGCGCCGGTGGGCAGGGTCTTCTTGATGATCTCCTTCACCTTGCCGGAAACGCTCGCATGTACGGGGCAGCCGAGCATCTCCTCCGCGACATTGCCGATCTTCTGACCGAGGGTCACTTCCTCGCCCGGGATGACCGTGGCGACGGCGGGCGCGCCGATGTGCTGGGACAGGGGGATCGTCACCGTCCTAGGCGGCGGGAGGGTCTCGATGCGGCACTTGCGGGTGTTCTTGTACTCCTCGACGTGGATGCCGCCGCTGAAGGTATATGCCAAAAGGGATCACCTCTTCTGTATCTCTGAAATCATGCCTTGGGGGCACGGAGCCGGCCGGGATGCCGGATTTGGGTACGATTATCACAATTATAGCCGAGATTCACGCGGAAAACAAGGTTTTTTTGTAAATATCCACGCAAAACCTGACATAATCTCGGCGCAGATTTCATCTATTCGCGAAAATGCCGCCGGAAATCGAAATCCGGGAAGAAAGCGAGGAACCGGATGCCCGCGGGATCGACCGTGAACACGCGTCCGTTCAGGCGGGAGAGCGGGTCTTCGGGCGGAAAAGCGAACGACACGGCGCAGGAATAGAGGGCCTGCGCGTCGTAGCCCAGCTTCCGGTCCGCGGCGTTCTTCGCGTACTTCCCCTCTCCGAGGAGCGGATGCCCGACGGCGGCGAGATGCGCGCGGATCTGATGCGTCCGGCCCGTCACGAGCGTCACCTCGCAGAGCGTGAGGTCATGCTCACGGTTATACGCGAGCGGTCTCACCTTCGTGACGATCTCCTTCGAGCCGGGGAGCGGATCGTGTGTCACTTCGACGGTGTTGGTGCGATGGTTCTTGCGGTGCCAGGCGCGAAGGGTCGCCGCCTCCCCGAGACGCCCGTGCGCGGCGCAGAGATAGCGCTTCGTCACGCGGTCCTCGCGGATGGCTTCGTTCACGGCGCGCAGGGTCTTTGCGTTCTTCGCGAAGATCACGATACCGCCGGTGTTGCGGTCGATGCGGTTGCAGAGCGCCGGCGCAAACGAGTTCTCCGCAGCGGGATCGTATTCACCGCGGTTGGCGAGGAGTGCCGTCAGGGCATAGAGGAGCGTCTCCCGCTCGGCAGCCTCCGCGCGGTTCGGATCCCCTTCGTCCCCGAGGTGCACGAGGATGCCGGGCCGCTTGTCGCAGAGCAGGATGTCTGCGTCCTCGTAGACGATCGCCGGGACGATTTTCGTGCGGGAATAGTCCGCCTCTCCCTTCCCTGCGCCGAAGAACTCGTCCGGGATATACATCTCGACAACGTCCCCCGGCGAGAGGATGTCCCCCTCGTGCGCGCGGCCGCGGTTGACCTTGATTCGCTTCTGACGGATGCACTTGTACAGGAGGGACTTCGGCATCCCGACCGTGACCTTCGTGATGAACTTGTCGAGCCGCTGGCCCGCGTCATTTTCGTTGATATCGAAGCGTTTCATGCGTTTTCCTGTCAATCAAAAAGCGGGAAACCGAGATTCCCCGCCTGATTTGGGTGCATTTCTTATTTGGTGCCGAAGAGACGGTCGCCCGCGTCGCCGAGACCGGGAACGATGTAGGCGTTTTCGTTCAGCCGCTCGTCGAGGGCCGCCGTGAAGATCTCCACGTCCGGATGGTCCGCCTGGAGACGCTCGACACCTTCGGGAGCGGAGACGAGGCAGAGGAGCTTGATCTGCTTGACGCCGCGCTGCTTCAGCATGTCGATCGCGCCGGAAGCGGAACCGCCGGTTGCGAGCATCGGATCGCAGACGATGACGTAGCGTTCTTCGATATCCGCCGGGAGCTTGCAGTAGTATTCCACCGGGTTGTGCGTCTCGGGATCGCGGTAGAGGCCGATGTGGCCGACTTTCGCGACGGGGACGAGGTTGAGGATGCCGTCGACCATGCCGAGGCCCGCGCGCAGGATCGGAACAACGGCAAGTTTCTTGCCTTCTATGCGCTGCGCCGTCGTCTTTGCCACGGGCGTTTCGATCTCCACGTCCACGACGGGAAGGTCCCGCGTCAGCTCATAGCTCATGAGCATGGCGATCTCCGAAAGCATCTGGCGGAAGTCCTTGGAACCGGTCTCCTTTTCTCTCATAATGGTGAGTTTGTGTTTGATGAGCGGATGATCCACCACGTGGAACTTCTCGAAGTTGATCATGGTCCATATTCCTTTCGGTTGTTTTTAAATTCAAATCATTATACCCTATCCGGCGCTGCTTTTCAACCCTTCCGGACAGATTTTTTTCTTTTTCCCGGAATTTTTCACGCGAAACGGTTTACATTGTTCCGCGCCGATGATAAAATAGAGTCGGTCCAAAACATTCCGAACCGCTGAATCCGAGGAGTACCCCGATGAATGCTACCGTTTCCGTCCTGACGCTCGGCTGCCGCGTAAACCAATACGAATCCGATTCGATGTGCGCGCGGCTGCGCTCCCTCGGCGTCCGGATCGTCCCCTTCGGCGATCCCGCGGACGTCGCCGTCGTCAACACCTGCACCGTGACCGCTGAGAGCGACCGCAAATCCCGCCAGATGATCCGGCGCGCCGCCCAGAATGCCGCCCGCGTCGTCGTGACCGGATGCTTTGCGCAGGTGGATCCGGATGCCGCCGCGGAGATGGACGGTGTGGTGTACGTCTGCGGAAACGAGGGCAAGGCTTCTCTCGCGGATACGGTCTATGCGATCCTCGGCGGCAGGATCCCGGAAACGCCTGCCCACGTCGACCCGCCCGTCGGACGGCACGGCGTGGAGATGACGCTGACCGCCCCCATGCGGACGCGTTCCTACATCAAGATCGAGGACGGCTGCAACAACCGGTGCTCCTACTGTCTCATCCGTACGGCACGCGGTCCGGTCCGCTCGAAGGATCCCGCCCTCGTGCTCGAAGAAGCGGCGAGCCTCGCCCGCGCCGGAGCAAAGGAGGTCATCCTCACGGGCATCGAGGCGGCGTCCTACGGGATGGATTTCGCCGACCGCAAGCCCTACGGACACGCGCTCGCGGACCTGATCCGGGGCGTGCAGGGGATCGACGGGATCGAGCGCATCGGGCTCGGCTCGCTCGAACCGACCGTGATGAACGAGGTGTTCTGCGAAGCCGCGCGCGACTGTCCGAAGCTCCTGCCGCACTTTCATCTCTCCGTGCAGAGCGGGTGCGACCCGATCCTCGCGGCGATGCGGCGGCGCTACCGTGCCGAGGCTGTCCTGGCTGCGATCCGGCGGATGAAGGACGCGCGTCCCGACGCCACGTTCTCGGCGGATGTGATCGTCGGGTTCCCGGGCGAAGGGGAGGAACAGTATCGAGAGACCGAGGCCTTCTGCCGGGCGGCGCGGTTCCTGCATCTGCACATTTTCCCCTACTCGAAGCGGGAGGGGACCGAGGCAACCGCCATGGATCATCAGGTCCCGGAAGCCGTCAAGCATGACCGCGCGGCGCGGCTCGAAGCGGTCGGAGCGGAAATCCGGGGAGCTCTGCTCGCGGAATACGTCGATGCGCACCGGGAGAGACCGGTGAAACTCCTCATCGAAAAATGCGCCGGGGGGATGTGCTCCGGTCACAGCGAACATTTTGTCGAGCTCAAAAAGATCCCCGGAAAAGCCGGGATCGGGGAGATCGTGCCGGTTTTGCTCGACGGCACCGACGGCGCGGTGTGCATGGGACACTTCGCAGAATAAACGAAAATCCGTCCTCATGAAGGGGGCGGATTTCTCTTGCTTATTTGAGATTGGTGATCCAGTGATCGGCGTAGGGGAGAGCGGCGATCCAGTCGCAGTAGGTGTGCCATTCGGGGAGCTTGTGATTCCGGCGCGCGTAATAGATGTTGATGAGCGTCTCGTAGTTGAGCGTGGTCGTCCGCATCTGGTTATACGACGTCGGCAGGAGCTGAATCATGTCGTGCCAGTACGCCGTGTCCTTCGTCTCGATGAATTTCTGCCGCCGCTCCTCGAGCACTTCGATGGTGTGATCGAGGCAGGCGAGGGCGACCGGCGACATGCGGTCACAGCTGAAATCCTCGCGGCCGAAGGGTTTGGCGTGGATCTTGTGCATCGTGGAGGTGGAGTTGGCGACAGTCCCGACCTTGTAGGTATCGTACTCCTTCCACCAGTAAAGCGGGGCGGTGACGTCGACCGAGACGAAGATCATCCGCAGGTACTTCCGGTGATCCGATCCGGACTTCGCCAGACGCTCGGCGAGGTCGAGATCCGCCTCCCCGACGACGTAGTTGCCCGCCTCGTCCTCATAGCTGTCCGATTTTGCCCAGCTGTTCATGGGATTGCGCATCCCTCGGAGCGCGTTTTCGAGGTTCATGACGGCGGTGCGTTCCAGTTTGATCATTGTCCCTCTCCTTTTCCTTCCCCGTCCGACGGGTCGGCGGGTTCTTTTTCTTTCTCTTCTTTCGCTTCTTTTTCTTCTTTCGCTTTTGCCCTCGCCTGACGCAGCTCTTCCAGTTCAAAGACGTAGGTCCTGCCGCAGAACTGGCAGCGCGTTTCGACGGGTTCGCCCGCGTCGTAGAGCTCCTGCATATCTTTTTCGTTCAGCGAGACCAGCGCGCGCAGGTAGCGGCTCCGCTCGCACGGGCAGAGATAGGCGATGTCGAACTCGTCGAACATCTCGTATTCGATGCCGTCAAAGAGCATCGCAATGATCTCGTCCCCGTCGAGCCCGTCCGCGATCTGCTTCGACACGGAACCGGCCATTTTCACGTTGGTTTCGAGCTTCTCCACGTCCCCCTCGTCGTAGCCCGGCATGAGCTGCACGAGATAGCCGCCCGCTGCAAAGCACATGTTGTCCCGATCGACCCGGACGCCGAGCGCGCAGACCGTGGGCGTCTGTTCGCTCGACGCAAAATACTCCGTGACGTCCTCCGCGATCTCGCCGCTGACGATGGGGGAGACGCCGACGTAGGGCTCGCTCATGCCGAGGTCCTTGATGACGTACATGCTTCCCCGCCCGATCGCGCCGCCGACGTTCAGCTTTCCCTGCGCGTTCGGCGGGAGCTCGACGTCCATGTTGTCGGCGTATCCGCGGACATTGCCCTTGTAGTCCCCGACGCAGACGACGGAGCCCGCCGGGCCGTCGCCGCGGAACTGGAGGGTGAGGGTGTTGTCACGATCTTTGAGGAGCGAGGCCATGAGCGAGGTCGCGGTGAGAACGCGTCCGAGGGCCGCGGTCATGGTTTTCGAGGTATGATGGATTTCGCACGAGCGGCGCACGACGGCCGTGCTGTCGCAGAAGATCACGCGGATCCCGCCGTCGCGCGAGATCGCACGTTTGATGATGCTCGTTTCTCTTGGCATGTCAGTTGTCCTTTCAGTTGTCCTCATCGCCGGCCTTTTCTCCGGCGGACGCACGGCAGAGCGCGATGAAATCCTTTGCCGCGCGGGTGAATTTCTTGTCCCGGTGCCAGACGATCTTGTAGGTGCGCGTGAAGGTCAGCCCGTCGACGAAGAATTCCGCGACGCTGCCGTCCGCGATCCGTTCCTCGGCCATCCTGCGCGGCACCACCGCGACGCCGAGACCCGCTTCCGCCGCGTTCATGAGGGCGGCTGTCGAGAGGCTCTCCCACGCGGGATCGGGTGCGGGCAGGGAGGCGGCGGCGAGGGTGCTCTCGAAAATCTCCCGGGTCCCGCTGCCCCGCTCACGTAAAAGAAACTCCATCCGGCAGAAGTCCGCGCGGTCCACGATCCCGCCGGGTTTGACGGCATCCGGGGAGGCGATGAGGGCGAGGCGGTCCTCCATGAAATCCTCGACGACGAGGTTTGGGTCGTGCGCGATCCCTTCGATGAGGGCGAGATCAGTCTCCCCGGCGGCGAGCGCTTCTTCGAGGCGGTCGGAGCGGTCGATGCGCACCTTTACGCGGATATCGGGATGGGTTTCGCGAAAGCGCGCGGCGAGCTCCGGCATGAGCTTCGCGCCGACGGAAACGCTGGCCCCGACGCGCAGCACGCCCTTCGATTCCCAGTTGCGGACCGTGGTCTCCATGTCGTCGAAGGTGAGCGTGATCCGCCGGGCGTAGTCGAGGAATTCGCGGCCCGCCTCGGTCAGATAGAGCCGCCGCGCGATCCGGTCGAACAGGAGGACGCCGTAATAGGATTCGAGCTCCGAAATCGCGAGGCTCACGGCGGGCTGCGTCATGTGCAGGGCTTCCGCCGCGCGCGTGGTGTTGCATCCCGCGTCGCACACGGCCTCGAAGATGCGGATGTGCCGGATCGTCATGCGCGCCTCCTTATATGCGGTTTCTTATGATTCTGATTAAATTATATCATTTTACATATCCGAATGCAAGGTGTATAATAGAAACAGTTCAAGATTTTTTGCACGGAAGGCAGACCATGACCGCACGCCGCACGCTCCTCTCCCTCTTTCTCCGCTCACTCGTGATTTCCGCGACCACCGTCGGCGGCGGATACGTGATCCTCTCGGCGCTCCGCCGGCTGTATGTGGAAAAGCTCGGCTGGATCTCCGAGGACGAGATGCTCGACCTCTCCGCCGCCGCCCAGAGCGCGCCCGGAGCCGTCGCCGTCAATGCCTCGCTCCTCGTCGGGTACCGGCTCGCGGGGATCGGCGGAGCGCTCGTCTCCCTCCTCGCCACGGTGATCCCGCCGCTGTGCGTGATGTGCCTCCTCGCCGAGGGATATCGGCGGAGCGCGGATTTCCCCGTCATCATGAAGATCATGGGCGGGATGCGGGCGGGCGTCGCGGCGGTCATCCTCGACACCGCGCTCACCCTGGCAAAAGGCGCGCTCGCATCGGATACCCTGCCCCGCGCGATCCTCTTTGCCCTCTCCCTCTCGCTCATCCTCGGGCTCGGCGTCTCCCCGGCGTGGATCGTGCTCGGCGCGGCAGCCGTCGGCGGTGTGCGCGGGATCATGGCGCTGCGTCGCAGAAAGGCAGGCGAGGCGGAATGATCCTCTCCGAACTGTTTCTCGAATTTCTCGTGATCGGCGCGCTCAGCTTCGGCGGCGGCTACGGGACCCTCGCCCTGATCGAGGAGGCGGCGGTCACGTCCCGCGGATGGCTGACGGCGGCGCAGTTCCACGATCTGGTGGCCTTCGCGGAGGTGACGCCCGGTCCCATCGCGCTCAATGCTGCCTCCTTCGCGGGCTACACGGCGTCCGGGATCCCCGGTGCGGTCGCGGCGACGGTCGGGTATGTACTTCCGGCGTTCGTCATCGTCACCCTCCTCGCCCTGCTCTGGTCGAAATACGCGGCGCATCCCGTCTTCTCGGGGATCCTCGGCTCGATCCGCCCGGCGGTCTGCGCGCTCGTCTTCGCGGCGTTCTGGAGCGTATTCGCCGAATCCGTCGTCGGGCTCGGAACAGTCAGCATCGTCTCGCTCCTCCTCTTCGGCGGATGCTTCCTGCTCAGCCGCGCAGCCAAGGTGCCGCCTGCCGCCGTGATCCTCCTCGCGGGCGCGGCGGGTGCCCTGTTCTTATGAAAAATTAAATCAAAATCCGGTTTTTTCCGGGTATCGGCGGGACGCATTCGTCCATACTAACCGTGAACCCAAGGAAAGGACCGGATTTTTCCGATGAAACATTTTGCTTTTGCGATTCTGACTCTCGCCTTCATTCTGCTTGTCGCGGCGTGCTCGCCGATGAGCGGGAAGAACCAGACAGACACCGTCCCGGACGGCGGGATCCTCGACGGCAGCACCCTCGGCGATCACGACGGGGACGGGCACGTGGAGGACAACGGCTCCTCCGACGGAATGAACGCGGGCTCCGACAAGTCCGATAAGAAGGAAGACACCGGCGCGTTCACGACGGTGAAAAAGGTGAAGGACGCCGACGACGCGGTGAACTTCATCGGCGCGAACGTCTATTCGCTCTGCCGCGATTCCCTGCCCGTAATGACCGAGACGCGCGTGCTCTCGAACGACGACATGGATGCGCTGACCTATTCGACGGAACTCGAGGACACGGACGGCATCTCCGACGTGATCGTCTCGGAGTCCACGCTCGCGGACGGCAGCTTTTCGGTGGTGATGCTCCGCACGGACGGGACGAACACGGAATCCCTCGCGCGGCGGCTGGCAAAGGGGATCGATCCCAAGAAATGGGACCACGCCTCTGCCGGAAAAGCGGCGGCGATCACGCTGGATGACGACATCGTGCTCGTCATGGGCGACGACGAGCAGGTGGACGACGTGATCCGCGCGGTGACAACGGCGGCGGTCGGCGTATATGACCGCGTCGGCGAGGTCCGCGTGGTGCTCGGATAACAACAGGAAGGCCCGGGAGCATGAGCGTTTCCCGGGTCTTTTTGTGTTATTTCTTGACAAGCAGATGCGCGACGAAGAGCACGATGCACCCGCCGAGGACCGAGAAGGCAAACTCGGTCAGCTGCCCGCCGCTGATGCTCAGCTTTTCCGCGAGGAACCCGCCGACCGCCGAGCCGATGAAGCCCACCAGCCAGTTTCTCAAAAATCCCCGTTTCGCGTTGCCCGTGATGAGCCCGGCCAGCCAGCCGATGAGCGCGCCGAGAAGGACCGAGCGCAGGATCGGAATAATCATCATCTTACCTCCCGTTTTCTCCGGATGAATACAGTATAGCACGCCGCGGCCGGTTTTGCAAGCGCCCCCGGGCAGATTTCACGGCGATTTCATTCCGGTTTCACCGATCCTTAATTTTGAACGAAATCCGCGGTTTTGTCATCAAATGGTCACGAAAAAGACTTGATACGGCGCGCGGGAGAGCGTATTATTATATTTTGAATTGATTTTTAAAGAAACGGCACGGATTATGGCAGCAGAGAAGAAAGCATCGCCCCTCGCGCGCTTCCGACGCGGCGACGTGGACATGACGGAGGGCGGCATCGTGAGGCACATCCTCACCTTCGCCTTCCCTCTCCTCATCGGGAACATCTTCCAGCAGCTCTACAACATGGTCGACACGTGGGTGGTCGGGAACTATGTCTCGAACGCGGCCTTCTCCGCCGTCGGAAGCGTCGGACCGATCATCAACATGCTCATCGGCTTCTTCCTCGGACTGGCGAGCGGCGCGGGCGTCGTGATCTCGCAGTATTACGGCGCGAAGAACGAAGAAAAGGTTCGGGCAACGGTCCACACCTCGATCCTCATGACGCTCTGCATGGCGGCGGTCTTCACGGTCGCGGGGGTCCTCATGGCGCCGCACATGGTGGATATGATGAAGGCCCCGGATGACGTGCGTCCCGAGGCGATCACCTATCTCACGATCTATTTCTCCGGCGTCGTCGGCTTGATGATCTACAATATGGGCGCGGGCATTCTGCGGGCGGTCGGGGATTCGCGGCGGCCGTTCCTCTTCCTATGTGTCTCGGCGTCCCTCAATACCGTCCTCGACCTGCTCTTCGTGCTTGCCTTCGACATGGGCGTCGCGGGAGTCGCATGGGCGACGGTCATCGCGCAGTGCAGCTCCGCTGTCCTCGTGCTCGTCACCCTGATGCGCTCTTCCTCCTGCATCCGGCTGATCCCGCGGGAGCTACGGATCTCGTGGGAGATGCTGCGCAAGATCGTCAAGGTCGGGATCCCGGCGGCGCTGCAGATGGCGGTGACGTCCTTCTCGAACATTTTCGTCCAGTCCTACATCAACTACTTCCAGACCGACGTCATGTCCGGCTGGACGGCCTACAACAAAATCGATCAGATCCTCTTCATGCCGATGCAGTCCATTGCGCTGGCGTCGACCACCTTCGTCGGGCAGAACCTCGGGCGGAATCAGGTGGAGCGGGCAAGACGCGGCGTGGCGATCTCCCTGGCGACGGCGGCGGTCTCCACGGTGGTCATGATGATCCCGGTGCTCGTCTTCGCGCCGCATTTCGTGGCCTTTTTCAACGCCAAGCCGGAGGTCGTGTCGTACGGGACGATGCTCTTGCGCGCGATCTCGCCGTTCTACGTGCTCTGCTGTGTGAATCAGGTGTATTCAGGCGCGCTCCGGGGAGCCGGGGACAGCCGCGCGCCGATGATCATCATGCTCTTCTCGTTCGTCCTGTTCCGGCAGATCTACCTCTACATCATGGCTAACTTCATCGCGAACGAGATCATCCCGATCGCGATGGGATACCCCGCCGGGTGGCTGGTCTGCTCGACGATCACCTTTATCTACTATCACAAAGCCTCCCTCGCGAAGTCCCGCGTGGTGGAAGACTGATCCCCCGTGCGGAGAGAACTTTCCCGGTTTTCTCCGCACTTTTTTGTTGAAATTTTATAAATAATCTGGCATTCTCCCGGGGAATATGGTATAATCGAAGACAAAGAACACCTGCCGGCTGACCTCATGCCGGTACGGAGGAGGCCGTTATGTACACTGTCACGGTCCCGGTGATGATCCGGGACGGATTTGACGCACAGGGAACGCTCGCGGAACTCTTGCGAGCCCGTGCGGACCGCGTCCTGCTCGCCCTGCCCCGCTCGATGAAGCGGACGGAGGACGGTTACCGCATCGACGCGGACGCCTTCATGGACAAAATCGCCACGCTGATCCCCTTTTACCGGGATGCGGGGCTCTCCGTCGGCGTCTGGCTTGGGGAGACGATGGGACACGGCATGGGCGTCGGGCGCGGGGATTACGCCTACCAGCCCTTCGTAAGCATCACGGGGCGCGAATCGAATGGCGGTTTCTGCTGCTCGGACGAGCGGTTCCGGGCGGATGTGTGCCGTTGGGCGGCAAGAGCGGCGGAAGCGGGCGCGGAGCTCATCGTGCTCGACGACGACTGGCGAATGAACGCGCACGGGGACGGGATCTGGCCGGGATGCCTCTGCCCGGATCACCTCCGGCGGTACTGCGAGCGGGTCGGCGAGGATCTCACGATCGAAGAGATCGCGGACCGCGTCTTCACCGGCGGCGGGAGCCGATACCGCGACGCGTGGCGTAGCCTGATGGGCGATGACCTGCGCCGTCTGGCCCGCGAGATCCGCGAAGCCGTCGACCGCGTGAATCCAGAGTGCCGGATCGGGATCTGCGCAGCGCCCACGGCGGTCGGGATGGACGGCGCGGACTTCATGGAGATCGCCGACGCGCTCGCCGGGGACAACGATCCCTATGTCCGGCTCATCGGCGCGCCGTATTGGGCAAAGAGCGGCGCGGAGCTTGCCGGGGTCGTGACGCTCGAGCGGATGCAGGCGCATCAGGCCCGGCGCTGGGCAAAGGACATCCACGGCGGGCACGCGGAGGTCCTGCTCGAGGGAGACGTCTATCCGCGGCCGCGCTTCGTCACGCCGTCGGCCTATCTCGAATGCGCCGACCTGATCTGCCGCGCGGACGGATGCTTCACCGGCGCGATGAAATACATGATGGATTACGCCTCCTCCCCGCGCTACGAGCACGGCTACATCGACCGGCACGTGAAGAACGCCCCGCTCGCCCGGGAGATCGAGGCTCTGTTCGCCGGATCGCGCGGGATCGGCTTCGTGCCGCTCGAGGATCCCGCCGTCTTCCGCCGCATGTGCCTCCCGGACGGTCTGCCGTTCGACGGCTACACGGCGGCGTATGAGGCGTTCCGGGGGCTCTCGCTCCGTTCGCTGACCGGCGCGTGCGTCCCGATCTCGTTTGAGGACGGGATCCCGGTCCTCTTCGGGGAGAACGCGCGCTGCCTCGCCGATCATCCGGGCTGGGAACGGGCCCTGCGGTACGGTGCGGTCCTCGACGCGCGGGCGGCTGAAATCCTCACGGAGGCGGGATATGACGTCGGAGCGGCGTGCTTCGGGGAATCCGTCGGCGCGGGATCGCCCGAGCGCATCGGAGACGAGATCGTTCCCTTTGCGGCGGGCGGACGGGCACTGCGTGCGATCGTTCCGAAGCTGGAGGCAGAGATCCTGGCGCGCTTTGCGGACGGTTCGCCGGCGGTCTTCCGGTATGAGAATCCGGACGGCGCGCGGTTCCTCGTCTATCCGATCGATCCGGCGGCGGATGTCGGGAACACCTTCTTCCGCAGCTATACCCGCCACCGCGAGCTGACGGAACAGGGCCGCTGGATCGGAGAGGCCTACCCGGAGCGGATCCGGATCCCGGCGGACTGCGCGGGCAATCCCGATCTCTACCTCATGGAAGCGGTCCGCGGGAACACCGTCGTCGTCGGACTGTGGAATCTCTTCCCCGACGCGATCGAGGAGCCCGTCGTGACGCTTGAGAGCAAGCCGGCGTCCGTCCGTTTTGTCGGATGCGGCGGGGAGATCGACGGGCACACCATCCGCATGACCCGCATCGAACCGTTCGGGTTCGCGGGATTTGCGTATGAATTCCAAACATAAGGGAGCGTGATACGATGAAAGCATTTGTCAAGGACCGCCTGACGGTCCGCATTCTGAAAAGCCGGGAGGAAATGGGAAAGAACGCCGCCCGGGACATCGCCGCCGAGATGCGCCGCCTGCTCGCGGAGAGGGACGAGATCAACATGATCTTTGCCGCCGCGCCGTCGCAGAACGAGACGCTCGCCGCCCTCGCCATAGAAGAGGGGATCGACTGGTGCCGCGTGAACGCGTTTCACATGGACGAATACGTCGGTCTGCCGGGGGGCGCGCCGCAGTCCTTCGCCGCATATCTCGGGGAGCATCTCTTCGATCTCGTCCCGCTGAAGTCGGTCCACCTGATCGATCCGACGGAGGACGCGGACCGGGAGGCGGAACGGTATGCCGCGCTGCTCGAAGAATACCCGGTCGACATCACGGTCCTCGGGATCGGGGAGAACGGCCACATCGCGTTCAACGATCCGGGCGTCGCCGATTTCCGGGATCCGCTCGCCGTGAAGAAGGTCCCGCTCGACGAGGTTTGCCGGATGCAGCAGGTCCACGACGGCTGCTTTCCCGCGCTCGCGGACGTGCCGGAATACGCGCTGACCACGACGATCCCCTCCCTGACGCGCGCCGGGGCGATGTTCTGCTCCGTTCCCGCGTCGTCGAAGGCCGACGCTGTCTTCCGCACCGTCACCGGGCCGATTTCGGAGGAATGCCCCGCGACGATTCTGCGCACGCATCCGCACGCCATCCTTTACTGCGACCCCGACAGCGGAGAAAAGCTCCTGTAAACGATAGACCGTTCAAACACAGAAGATCAGGGCACGGCCCGAAGAAAGGAACCGAATATGAAAAAACTGAAAGTCGCCATCATCGGCCAGGGACGGAGCGGACGGGACATCCACGGCGCATACTTCCGCTCGGAAGAAGGACGGGCGCTGTACGACGTCGTCGCGGTCGCCGAAACGATCGACGCAAGACGCGCGCGGGCAGCCGAGGAATACGGATGCGACGTCACCGCCGATTACCGCGAGATCCTGAAGCGTCCCGACGTAGACGTCGTGGTCAACTCCACCTTCTCCTGCCTGCACTATCCCGTCACCATGGACGCGCTCCGGCACGGGAAGAACGTCGTGTCGGAGAAGCCGTTCTCGAAATACGCGATGGAGTGCGAGGACATGATCCGCACGGCGAAGGAAAACGGCGTCACGCTCACCGTCTTCCAGCAGTCCCGCGTCGCGCCGTACTTCACCCGCATCCGCGAGATCCTGGCAACCGGTCTTCTCGGGCGCATCGAGCAGATCACCATCCGCTTCTCCGGCTTCACGCGCCGCTGGGACTGGCAGACCTCGCTGCGGTATTACGGGGGATGCCTGCAGAACACGGGGCCGCATCCGCTCGATCAGGCGCTGACGCTGCTCGATTACGACGGGATGCCGACGGTCTTCTCGGTCCTGAAGCGCATCAACTCCGCCGGGGACGCCGAGGACTACGCGAAGCTCATCCTGACGGCTCCCGACCGGCCGCTCGTCGACCTCGAGATCAACCCGTCCGACGGATACAGCGACTTCACCTACCGCATCGCCGGATCGAAGGGCTGCCTCAGCGCGACCACCGCGAAGATCCGGTGGAAGTACTTTGACGACACCCCGATGCCCGCCTTCACCTTCGAGCCGATCAACAAACCGGACGGCATTTCCCCGGCGTACTGCTCGGAGAAACTGATGTGGCACGAATTTGAGGAGGATCTCACGGGTAACGCGTTCGACGCCGGGCCGAAGATTTTCTATCAGAATCTCTACGATCACCTGACGGTGGGCGCGGACCTGCTCATCAAACCCGAGCAGCTCGTACAGCAGATCCGCATCATGGAACTGGCGCACGCGCAGAACCCTCTGCCCGTGACGAAATGAGGTGAGGACATGGCAAAAATCGCGATTCTCGGCTCGGAAAACAGCCACTGCATGGGGTTCGCCTCCGTCCTCGCGCCGCTCTCCGGGGAAAAGCGTTTCCGCGCCCTTGAGCTGATCGGCATCATGGGGGACGAGGCATCGAACCGCGCGGTCATGGACAAGACGGCGGTGACGCGTTCCTCGACCGATCCCGCGGCCTTCGTCGGCGAGGTTGACGCCGTGATGATCACCGCGCGGCACGGGGGGCGTCATCTGCCCTACGCCCTGCCCTATCTCCATGAAGGCGCGAAGGTCTGGATCGACAAGCCGATCACGGCCTCGGTCGACGACGCGCGGGAGCTGGTCCGGCTCGCGCACGAAAAGCATCTCCTCCTCTGCGGCGGATCCTCTCTCGCGGGCGCGGCGGGAACGGTCCGCATGAAGGAACTCGTGCGGGAAAAGGCCGGATCCGTCTCAGGCGGGCACGTCACGGCGCCGGTCAATCTCGTGAACGACTACGGCAATTTCTGGTTCTATTCCCAGCACCTCGTCCAGATGGTCACGGAGGTCTTTGGGCAGGGGATCGTCTCGATCTCGGCGAAGCAGAAAGGCGAGGGCGTTCACGCGGTATTCCATTATCCGGATTACGACGTCACGGCCTATTTCGGCACGGGATATTCGATCACCGTCTATCTCGGCGGGTACGGCGTCGCGTGCGAGCGGATCGATCTCGGTGCGGACTACTTCCTGCCGGAGCTCGAAGAGGTCGCCGCGATGCTCGCTGACAATGCGGTCCGCCAGACGCCGGAGGAACTGGTCTATCCGGTCCTCGTCATCGACGCGCTGATCCGCTCGATGGCGGCGGACGGGGCGGAAACGGAGCCCGTGGCCTTATGACGACGAAGATCACAAACGCCCGCGTCATCGGGGAGAACGAAATCTATACGGGGTTCGACGTCTGGTTCCGGGACGGGCGGATCCTTGCCGTCACGCGGGATGAGCATCCCTTCGACGCGCAGACGGACCGGGTGATCGACGCGGGCGGGGCGTATCTCTCACCCGGCTGGATCGACATCCACACCCACGGAGCGGGCGGCGCGGATTTCCTCGACGGGACGCCCGACGCCTACCGGACTGCCGCCCGGACGCACGCGGAGCACGGGACGACGACCTTGCTCCCGACGACCACCTCGGTCGACGCCGCCCGGATCGTGACCTCCGCCGCCGCGCTCGATGCCGTGCGGGACGATCCGGATCTGCCGGACATGCCCGGCCTGCACCTCGAAGGCCCATATCTCGCCGTCTCGCAGAAAGGTGCGCAGGAGGACCGCTTCATCCATCCCTTTGACGAAGCGGAGACCGACGCGATCCTCTCGGCCTCCGACCGCATCCTCCGCTGGACCGCCGCGCCGGAGCTTCCCGGAGCCGGGCGGTTTGCTGAGCGGCTTCTTGCCCGCGGGATCCTGCCCTGCATCGGGCACACGGACGCCGATTTCGCTGAGGTCGAGCGCGCGTTCCGGATGGGCTTCACGCACGTCACGCACCTCTATTCCTGCATGAGCACCGTGCACCGGGTCAATGCCTACCGCGTCGCAGGCGTGCTCGAAGCGGCGTACTACCTCGACGGGATGACGGCGGAGCTGATCGCGGACGGGTGCCACCTTCCGCCGGAGCTTTTGCGCTATGCCGTGAAGTTCAAGGGCCGCGAGCGGATCGCCCTCGTGACGGATTCGATGCGCGCGGCGGGCATGCCGGAGGGTCCGTCGATCCTCGGGGCGCGGGAGAACGGCCTCCCGGTGATCGTCGAGGAAGGCGTCGCCAAGCTCGCCGACCGGAGCGCGTTTGCCGGCAGCGTCGCCACGGCGGACCGCCTCGTGCGCACGATGGTCGGAGCGGGGATCTCCCTGGTCGACGCGGTGTATATGATGACGGCGTCCCCCGCGCGGATTATCGGCCTCACGGACCGCGGAACGCTCTCGCCCGGCTGCCGCGCGGACTTCACGCTCTTCGACGACGGCATCCGGGTCTCGGCGACCGTCGTCGGGGGGAGGGTGGTGTATGAGAAAGGCAGGTAAAACCATGCGCAGATTCTTCCTCCGCCTCCTCATCTTCCTCGCGCTGTTCCTCCTTGCGGGATGCGCGAAAAACAATGCGGACCGCTATGATCTGTACGCGGGCGCCGGCACCGTCGGAGACGGACGCGCCTATACGGACATCGCCGCGCACGGGAACACGATGTTCGGGATCGCGGACGGCGCGCTCTTCCGCGTGAACCTCGCTTCGGGCGAGGCGGAACCGCTTGAAGGACTCTCTGGGGACACGCGCCTCATCGCCATGGACGGGGATATGCTCTGGATCCTTGACGATGCCTGCATCCGCTCGTATCATATCGACGGGGATTCGCTGTCGGCAGCGGGAGAGATCCCCCTGCCCGATCTCGAAGGCCTTCTTTGCCTGGACGCGTCCGACGGGCGGCTGCTGACGACGGACGGTCGGTCCTGCGCCGTCTTTGATCGGGGACGGTGGGACGTGACGGCAATCCCCCACTCCGATGACGAATACGTCGCGCAGGTCCGATGGATCGACGCCAAAGCCGTCGCGGCGGTTGTCTCATCCGATGCAAACGGGTCGCTCCTTTATCGGTTCGATTTAAAGAAGCGCAAGCTCGCGCCCCTCTCCGAACGGGAATGCGCCGCTGCCGATGCGAACAGGGGAACCGTTTACACAGTGTCTGACACCATGCTCTACCGGATCGGAAAAGCCGGACACGAGCAGATCATGCGTCTGAGACCTCCCGCCGGGGCGAAGGTCCCGGTGAAGATGTTTGTTTCCGGAAACAGCGTCCTCGCGCTCTGGGATGACGGGACACCGGTCCTGTACCGCCGCGCGGACGGAGGACAGAGCCTCAAAATGCTCACGAACGATTTTGAATATCAGCGCGCGCTGGGAATGTCATCCGCCGTGAGGGATATTCCCTGTACGGTCGTGCAGTTCGACATGTTCGAGTTCTACGACAAGATCAACGCGAAAATGCTGGCGCAGGATGACGACTACGACCTGATCCTGCTTGGCTCGCAGCCGGAATCCGTCGCCATCCTTCTCGAATCGATCATCCGCTACGGACAATACGTTGATCTCTACGAGGACGCCGGACTCCGGGCCAACCTCGACGAAATGCTCCCCGGCGCGAAGGAGATTCTCGAAACAGACGGAAAACTCGCCGCGCTCCCGGTGGAATATACGTTTCACATTCCCGGCATGAACCGGGACGCCGCCGAAGCGCTGGGCATCGAGCCGTCCTTTGAGAGCGAAACAGACCCGTTCACGCTCGACGAGCTCTGGCAGATCGCCGACGTTCTGTGCGGGCAGGACACCTATAGCCTCCTCTCGACCGGACCCGGCGGTCTCAAGCAGGTGAGTCTGCTCTCCATGCTGCAGTCCTCCCTGCTCGCGAAATACGATTTCACGGAAGCGCCGCCCGAGGAGATGAAAGAGGACATCGATGCGTTCTTTGCCCGGCTGCGGAAATACCGGGACGCGGGTATCCTCTTCGGGGACAATCCCCTGTTTGTCTCGATGCATACGTACGACATCTTCGATATGTCTGAAAAGCTCTTCGATTCTCCCGAAATTCTGCCCGTCGCTTTTCCCGCCGCATCTCCTGACACAAAAACGACGATCCGTACCCATGCCGTGATCGTCATAAATCCGAACTCCCCGCGGCGGGATCTCATCTTTCAGTTCCTGACCGCGCTCACCTCGGAAGGAAACCGTTACAACACATATCTGTTCTCCACGCCGTTCTGGCCGGACATGATGCGGTATTACCGCGGAAAGGCAAGCGACAAGATGATTTCGCAGCAGGCGGCCGGAATTGCGGAGCGCATGGAGGAGATCCTCGGAAATTTCTACGCCCACAGCTGCCGGAATTCGACCGGATCCACTCTCGAGACATGGAACGTGATGAACGATTTCTGCTCCGGTGATCTCTCGGCAGAGGAAGCGGCGGCGGAAGTCTACCGCCATCTCCGGTATCAGCATCTGGGATGAGGAATGCATAAAACAACCGCACGGAGGTCTTCCCCGTGCGGTCTATTCTTTCTGCGGATCAGCCGGACGATCTGCGGCAGGTTTTTCGGGCGGCGGCGCGGATTCGGCGGGTACGGCGGTTTCCTCACCGGACTCTTCGAGCGTCTTCAGCTTTTCCTTTGCCTCGCGGATCGCTTCCGCTTTTTCTTTTTTGATGATTTCTTTCACCGCTTCAAACGGCGTCAGGTCGAGCAGCCCCGTACTGTCCCGGGGACTCAGTCCCTTTTCGCCGGCTTTTCGCAGCATCCGCTGGACTTTCCGGTTCCGCATCTTCCCGCCTCCCGCCGTGTTTTGTCTGCGTATGACAGTATAACACACCCGCCCGGATTTGTCAACCCGGAAAGGGCGGCGTTCACACGCGCCAGTCGACGTCGAATTCCGCGTTCCGGTCGCAGGTGAGGCGTCCGTCCTCGATCCGGAGCTCCGCCATCTGCACCGCGCTCCTCTGGGGACAGGCGGGATCCGGATGGGTGAAGTAGACGATGAACGCGCGGTCAGTGGCAACATATACGTCCGCGTGCGCGCCTCTGCCGCCGTCATCCCGGCGCGTGCCGCTCTCGCGGAGGATGTTCTCCGGCTGACGGACAAAATGCTCGCAGTCATCGGAGAAATAGACAGCCAGCCCGTCCCAGACATCCGCGATCATCCAGTACCTGCCGCCGAAAAAGAAGACGTTCGGTCCCTCTTCGGGCTGGTCGCCGCACGCGATGCCGCGGTATTCCCACTGATAGAGGTCCGGGCTGTCGGCGTAACAGGTTGCGGAATCCTGCCGCTCGTCCTTGTACCACATCCGCCAGCCGCCGGTGGGCAGCGCATAGAGGCAGGGGTCGATGATCCGCTCCGATCCGAACGCGAGGCCGCCCTCGTGAGTCCAGTGAAAGAGATCCTCCGAGACGTAGTGCTCGATCCGCGCGTCGCCGCCCCAGTTCTGGTAGACGCCCTGGATATACGAGACGAACATGTGATAACGCCCGGATTTCGGGTCATAGACGATCTCCGGCGCCCAGAAGGTGTTCTGTCCGAACTCGAATTCGAGGTCGAGCGCGCCGCGGTAGTGCCACATCGCGCCGTCCGGGGATTCCGCGACGCCGATCGCGCAGCCGTAGCAGTGGGACACGCCCTCGACCCACTGATTGGCGCGCCGCTGGGTATAAAACATGTAGAATTTGCCGTCCGATTCCTTGCGGATGACCATGGGATCAGCGGGACCGTTGAAAATGGGATCCTTGAAAAGGGGTGCGGGGATCATGGGACGGGCCTCCTGTTTGATGAGATTCCGATCCCATTGTACCACAATTCCACCCCCTGCGCAAGGTTTTTACGCTTTTTTCGCGGGAAGCGTTCCCTTTTCGCGCGATCTCTGCTATAATAAGGCAAACCACTTCTTCCGGAGGCAGAACATGACCCTCGAGAACTTTTATAAAACCTTCACTTCCGCCAGCGTGACGGGCAGCGCGAATCAGGTCCTGACCCGCGACGTGGAACCGATCCGGCGAACCGGGCGCGTCTGGTTCCGGCTCTCCCGCAGCGGCGAGCATATCGCGCTCCTCTTCTCGGGCCGCATCGACTCCACCTTTGCCGACGGCTCGATCAGCCGCGCGAACGATCCCTGCGGGGACTGGGAGATCCGCTCCCTGCGCGTCGGGCTCACAGAGAACCGCGGCGAGGAGCCGGACACATGGATCCCCGTAACCTTCGACGGCTCCCCGTGCCGATCCGTCCGGGCGGGCGAGGGGGAATTCGCGTCCGATCCCACCCCACTGCCCTTCGAGAGCGGCGCGTATCTCGCCTACGAGATCAGCGTCTCTGGCGCTTGCTATCCGTATCACGAGGAACTGGTGCTGAACGCCTTCTGCCGCGACGGGGACGAATGGCGGGCGGACAAGCGCTTCCCCGTGCCGCTCATGATCGGCTGCGATCATCCGGCGCGCGCGAAGATCGGATTCCTCGGCGATTCGATCACACAGGGCTGCGGCACGGCGTACGACAGCTACACGCACTGGGCGGCGAAGATCGCGGAGGGGCTGCCGGACGATCTCGCGGTGTGGGATCTCGGGATCGGATATGCCCGGGCATCCGACGCGGCGACGGACGGAGGCTGGCTGGCGCGGGCCAAGCGGTGCGACGTCGTGAACGTCTGCCTCGGCGTGAACGACCTCTGCCGGGACCGGACGGACGATGATATCATCGCGGACCTGACGGTCATCGTGCGCGCTCTGAAGGATGCCGGATGCCGGGTGATCCTCTTCACGGTGCCGCCGTTCGATTTCACGGGGATCGCGCAGGACCGCTGGTATGCCGTGAACCGCGCCGTGCGGGAATCGATCGCGAAAGAGGCGGACGCGCTCTTCGACTTTGCCGCGGTGCTGGGGAGGGACGCGCCGGACGAGCATCTTTCGGTCTGGGGCGGACACCCGAACGCGGAGGGATGCGCCGTCGCGGCCAGGGCCTATCTCGCACAGGACGTGCTCGGGAGAGTGCTCGGGAAGGAATGAATCACGGAATCATCACCGCTTGTTCCGGACAGATCTGAACAGGAAATGACAGGACAAACCCTTTCTCACGGAGTATAATGTCAGCATCAGGGAAAGGAGGGGCAAACAATGGAATGGCTCACCAGCATCCGTACCGCTATCGATTACATGGAGAATCATCTGGAAGACAACATCCGTGCGGAGGATGTTGCCGACCGCGTGTATCTTTCCCCTTTCTTCCTTCAGAAGGGCTTTTCGCTGATGACCGGCTATGGGATCGGAGAATACATCCGCAACCGCAGAATGTATCTGGCGGCGCTCGACCTGAAGGAAACGAAGGACAAAGTGATCGATATTGCGCTGCGATACGGTTATGAAACACCGGAGAGCTTTACGAAAGCCTTTTCCCGCTTCCATGGCGCAACGCCTTCCCAGGTGCGCGGCGGCGCTCCGATCACCGCCTTTCTTCCCCTGACAATCACATTATCCGTTCACGGAGGCAAACAAATGGACTACAAGATCACACCGATGTTCCCGTTCAGGGTCATCGGCTTTCAGAAGGTGTTTGACAATGAGACCGCATACGCCGAGATTCCCAAGTACTGGGATGAGATATGCGAGAAGTATGCCTTGAATGTATATGCCGGAAACGCACCGGCGAATCCGTATGAGCAGGCACTGATGGACAACTGCATCGGGGAGTACGGTGTCTGCATCGATGATATCGGGGGCGGAAAGTTTCGGTATCTCATCGCCGGGAAATATACAGGCGGAGAGGTGCCGGAGGGGATGGTCGTCTATGAATTCCCCCGCTGTGACTGGGCAGTGTTTCCCTGTATCGGCCCGATCCCGGAAGCGCTTCAGACCGTGAACACGCGGATCTTTCAGGAATGGCTCCCCGGCAATCCGGAGTACGAACTGTGCGGAAATGCCAGTGTAGAGTGGTATGACTGTGTCAACGGCGAAAAGACTGACCCGGATTACCGCAGTGCAATCTGGGTACCGGTAAAGAGAAAAGAATAACACCCGGCTTTACGGCATGAAAAAGAACGCTCCGGACTTCATCGGTCCGGAGCGTTTCTCATGCCTGCGGCTTTCGTTTTCCCGGGGCTCAAAGCCCCATTTCCTTTTTGACTTCCCCGAAGCACTTCACGGCAAAGTCGAGGTCGTCCTTCGTGTGACCCGCGGAAATCTGGGTGCGGATGCGGTCGCGGCCCTTCGGGACGACGGGATAGCAGAACCCGACGACGTAGACGCCCTTGTCGAGCATCCGGCGGGCGAATTCCTGCGCCACGTGCGGATCGTAGAGCATCACGGGGACGATCGGGTGCTCGCCGGGGAGCAGATCGAAGCCGAGCTTTTCCATCTGCGCCCGGAAGTAGCGCGCGTTCTCGTGCACGCGGTCGCGCAGGGCCGTGGATTCCTCGAGCATGTTGATCGTCTCGAGGGTGGCGGCGCAGATCGCGGGGGCAAGCGTGTTCGAGAAGAGATACGGACGGCTCCGCTGGCGGAGGAGATCGACGATCGGCTGACGGGACGCGGTATAGCCGCCCGACGCGCCGCCCATCGCCTTGCCGAACGTGCCGGTGATGATGTCGACCCGCCCCATGACGCCGCAGAATTCCGGCGTGCCGCGTCCGTGCTCGCCCATGAAGCCGACGGCATGGCTGTCGTCGACCATCGTGAGGGCGTCAAATTCGTCCGCGAGGTCGCAGATCGCCGGGAGATTCGCGATGTAGCCGTCCATCGAGAAGACGCCGTCCGTCGCGATCATGATCTTCTGGCATCCCGCGGCGCGCGCCTCTTCGAGCTTCGCGCGCAGGTCCGCCATGTCGTTGTTCTTGTAGCGGTAGCGGTGCGCCTTGCAGAGCCGGACGCCGTCGATGATCGAAGCGTGGTTCAGCTCGTCCGAGATGATGGCGTCGTCGGGCCCGAGCAAGGTCTCGAACAGGCCGCCGTTCGCGTCGAAGCAGGAGGAATAGAGGATCGCGTCCTCGGTGCCGACAAAGGCAGAGATTCTCTTTTCGAGTTCCTTGTGGATTTCCTGTGTACCGCAGATGAAGCGGACGGAGGACAGACCGAAGCCCCAGCGGTCGTAGCTCGCCTTGGCGGCCGCGATCAGGCGGGGGTTGTCGGAGAGGCCGAGGTAGTTGTTCGCGCACATGTTGACCACGGCAGGCTTTTCGGTGGTGTCGATCCGGGAACGCTGCGGGGTGGTGATGATGCGCTCGGTGCGCCAGGTTCCGGCCTCGCGGATGGCGTCGAGTTCTTTTTCGATTTGGAGAAGCGCGGTTTTCATGTCAGATCCTCCTTTATTTCGTCCAGTCGAGGATGACCTTGCCGGAATTGCCGCTGTTCATCGCGGCGAAGCCCTGTTCAAAGTCGGTGTAGCGGAAGCGGTGGGTGATGACGGGGGTGAGATCGAGGCCGCCCTGCACCATGTAGCTCATCTGGTGCCAGTTGTCCATCTTGCGGCCGTAGATGCCCTGCAGGGTGAGGCCCTTGCAGATGATGTCGTTCATGTCGACCTCCACGGGTTTGTTGCCGAGGCCGAGGAGGGAGATCTTGCCGCCGTTGCGCATGACGGAGCACATCTGCCGGAAGGCGGGCGCGCTGCCGGACATCTCGAGTCCGACGTCGAAGCCCTCGACGAGCCCTTCTTCCTTCATGACCTCGACGAGGTCGTCCTTCGCGATGTTGACCGCGGCGTCGACACCCATCTTCCGGGCGAGGTCGAGACGGTATTCGTTCATGTCGGTGATGATGACGCGGCGCGCGCCGGCGTATTTGCAGATCCCGGCGGCGATGATGCCGATCGGACCCGCGCCGGTGATGAGGACGTCCTCGCCGACGAGATCCCACATCAGGGCGGTGTGCGTGGCGTTGCCGACGGCGTCAAAGAACGCGACGACGTCCTCGGGGAGGGATTCGTCGATCAGGATGACGTTGGTCTCGGGGATGCAGACGTATTCCGCGAACGCGCCGTCCCGGTCGACGCCGACGCTCGTGGTGTTGCGGCACCACTGGATGTTGCCCGTGTGGCAGTTGCGGCAGTGATGGCAGGTGATATGTCCCTCGCCGGAGACGCGCTGCCCGACCGTGAGGCCCGTGACGCCCGCGCCGAGCTCCGCGATCTCGCCGACGTATTCGTGGCCGATGGTCATCGGCGGGTGCGTGATATGAAGGCGGGCCCACGGATCCCAGTTGAAAATATGAACATCGGTGCCGCAGATCGCGGTCTTATGTACCTTGATCAGGACTTCTCCCGGCCCCGGTTTCGGAACCGGCACCTGCCGGAGCTCGAGCCCCGGGCCTGCCGCGGGTTTGACGATGGCGTCCATCATTTCTTTCATGGCTAATACTCCTTACAGTGAAATCATCGGGGATGTACGGAAATATTGTACGCTTTTCCGACGGGTTTGTCAATGGGCGGGAGGATTTTGCTGCAAATTTTCTCGGAACGGAACAGACGGAAAAAGGCCGCCGCGCGCAGCGACAGCCTTTCGGGATTCGGTTATGTGCGCCGGATCAGCCGGCAGCCTTGACGGAGGTGATGTGCGGGTTGACGCCCTCGTACCAGTAGAGGAAGCCTTCCATGTCGATCTTGTCACCGATCTGGAGGTTCTTCACCGCAGCATAGACGGCG
Organism: Clostridia bacterium; assembly: GCA_017550315.1. Taxonomy (GTDB): domain Bacteria; phylum Bacillota; class Clostridia; order Oscillospirales; family CAG-272; genus UMGS1696. The sequence goes on along the minus strand of JAFZPN010000231.1, from coordinate 167 downwards.
GTGCTGGCGTCGCAGAGGTAGGATTCGACCGTGAAGGTGTAGGTGTTGCCGTTCAGGGAGACGTTGAAGTAGAGGTCGCTGCCGTCCTCGCCGGAGCCGTCCCAGCTGTAAAGGAAGGGCGCTTCGTTGCCGTCGGCATCCTTGGAGGCTTCGACGGTCATGCCCTT
>JAFZPN010000230.1 GCA_017550315.1 Clostridia bacterium | reverse complement strand
GTACTGCGAGGAGGTCTGATCGAGGTTGACGTGGTTCGCGGACGTCCAGTCCATGTCCCACACGGGGCCCCAGGTCAGCTTGCCGCCCACCGGCTTGTAGAGATAGCAGCTCTTGAAGAGGAGCTCGACGTTCTTGTAGAGCGTGTTGACGACCCAGAAGTCGATGAAGGAATCCACGTCCATGTACTCGGAGTAGTGCAGTCCCTCCTTCGAGAGGCGGTTCGGCGCGTAGACGGCGTCCTCCGTGTTCTGCACATAGGTCTGGATGTAGTTCATCATCTCCTTGTTGGTGCGGAGATATTCCGGCTTTTTCACCATGATCTTCATGTCGTTCGTCGTCAGGAACTTGGAGGTCTCGTCGAAGTAGGCGTCGTCCTCGAGGAGATAGCCGCCCGTGATATCGTAGCCGGAGATATCGTAGTAGTCCGCAATGCTGTAATCGCCGTACACGCCCGTCGTGATCCACGAGAGATCGCGGGTGAGACCGTCTTCGAGCTTGGTCCGTTCTTCCTTCGAGAGCTCTTCCTTCTTGTAGATGGCCTTGGCGACGGCCTCCGCCTCTTCCTCCCAGTCGAAGATGTCGACGCGGGTCTCGCCGACGCGGATCGCCTCGGTGAACTCGTACAGCCCGACATATTCGCCGTTGAAGATGAGGTTCACGAGCTCCGATTCGCATCCGACAAGGCCGAGGTCCATCGAGAAGTCATAGGAGATCTTGTTGCGCAGGTTGGTGCGGTCGTAGAAGTTGGCGAGCAGGCACCAGTGCTTGTTCGCGCCCATGCCGAAGAGATCGGCCTTGGTGTCGAGCTTGATCTTGAACGGCCGCTTCGGCGCCCACGCGGTGGAGTTGCCGCGGACCTTGATGTCGATGCCGCCGTCATACGCCGTGTCGGGGAACTTTTCGGTCGTCGCAATGCGCATGGTGGCCGAACTGTACCCGCCCTTCGAAATGTCGTTGTATCCGGCCGCGGAATTGATGAAGACCGTCGGGAGGCTGCTGACGAAGTAGTACACCTCGTCGTAGCCCTCGACCTGGAGGGTGATCATGCAGTTGGTATCCCCCTCGCCGAGGGTGACATAGTCGTTTTTGGTGGAATCGGTGTTGACGGTCTTGCCGGATCGGATGTCCTTCACGATCCACTTGTAGGTCACGCCGGCGGGGTAGTTGCGGGCGTAGAGGGTGTCCCCGACCCGCTCGATCTCGCCGTAGACGCCGGAGAAGACGCGCAGCTCGTAGGTCTTGATGACGCCGTCCGCGCGCGCTGTGAGCTTCACGGTCTCGTAGCCGAAATCCGGTTTCGTCACGCGGGCGACGCCCTGATCGATGAGGATCACGCCGGGCTTGTCGGAGTTCCATGTGATGTTCTTGCCCATGATCGTGGTGGTCAGCGGGAAGTCGCTCTCGACCGCATCCGGGGTCTCGCCCTCCGCGAGGGTGAGCGCGACGAAGTCCACGACGGCGAAGTACGGGCTCTTGTACAGGATCTCCGGCATGGGATAGAGCCCTTCCGCGACGTGCCAGACGTCGGTGTCGAGGGGAAGGTTGCCGCCGGAGAGGGATTCGTAGGACTTGGCCTGTCCGATGCCCTTGTTGTCGACGCCGCATCCGGCGAGGTAGTAGACGTTCTCGACGACCTTCGCGCCCGCGTCCCCGGTGGTGATGGCGTTGCCGCCGCCGACCGTGCCTTCGTGGGTGACGGTGCCGAGCTGGACGATGTTTTTGAGCTGGCCGATGTCGCTGCCGCGGATGCGCCCGATGATGCCGCTCGTGTAGGGGCTGTTGCCGCGGTTGTCGGCAGTGACGGAGATATTCGAGAAGATGTTGGTGATCTTGATCGGCTTGTTGGTCATGCCGGTGTTCGTATCGGTCCGGCACTGTCCGATGAGCGCCGCGACGCCGAGCAGGTCCCCGCTCTTGTTCGTGACCTCCACGGTGCCGGAGAGGAGTGCGATGTTGTCGACGGTGACGTACCCGGAACACTGTCCGCAGAGGGCCGCGTAACAGGCGACGCCGGCTGCGTTTCCGCGCACGGTCACATCCTTCAGGATGATGTTTTTGATGACGGCGGGGCTGTTCTTGTCATCGGATCCGACGGAGCCGAAGAGACCGACGTGGACCCGCTTCGAGGAGCTGACCGCAAGCTTGAGTCCGGAGATCGTGTGTCCGCGCCCGTCAAAGGTCCCGCAGAAGACGTTCTTCCCCGATACGATGCCGCTCTCGCTCTCCGATCCGCCGATGGGCGTAAAGGAAGACACGGAAGAGAGATCGATGTCCGCGACGAGGACGTAATTGCCGTCGAGCGGGAATTTTGCGCTTGTCCCGATGCGGGAGAGCTCGGAGGCGTTCCGGATCGGGATGCCGTCGACGGCGTCCGCGTCCGAATCCACCCCGCCCGAGATCGCGGGGATCGTCTGGGCATCGTCATCCGCCGGCGTTTCCGCGGGCTGTCCGGCGTCCGGGGTTTCGGAATCCGTGGGAGCGGACGGCTGAGCTGCCTGCGGATTCGGGGTGATGGGGGCGGTTTTCTCGCACGCCGTGAAGGCGGCAAGGATCGCAAGCGCGCCGATCAGGCAGAGAACCGCTCGGCGGAAACGGGGTTTGATACGCATGGAGCCCTCCGGGAATAAACAGAGTCGAGGAATAAGTTATTGTACGATAAAACCCGGGAGATTTCAACAGGTATTTGTGAAGATTATGCGAAAAGCGTCTCCGGAGCGGACCGTCCTGCCCAAAAACCGCGAAATTTTCATGAATTTTTCACCGAAACCTCACGCACGGGAGACCGGGGCGTGATATAATAGAAGAATCAAGAATCCTGTATGCAAAACCGGAGGTATCCGCCTTGATCGAAGTCAAGAATCTCGTCAAACGCTACGGCGACGTCGAAGCCGTCCGAGACGTCAGCTTCAACGTAGATATTTTGATGTTCTTGTTGTTAATGTGTGTTTATGT
>JAFZPN010000229.1 GCA_017550315.1 Clostridia bacterium | reverse complement strand
GGCGGGAATTGAAATGTCCGCGTAGTATGCGGAATCAACGGCGGTTTTGGTCGCCCCTCACGCAGGGGCGGGAATTGAAATTGGAACTTACCGAAGAGCAGGAGGCCGACGACCGTCGCCCCTCACGCAGGGGCGGGAATTGAAATTTGATCGCTTTGACTTGATCGACCGACTGGACATGTCGTCCTCACACGCAGGGGGAATTGATATTATAGAAATACTCCAGGAAGCCAGGGAAACAGTCAATCGGTTCCCGGCGGTATTTCTCAGGATTTTGTCGGCAAGGACTTGACACGGGATGATTGGGAGATTATAATTAAAGAGGAAGGTAGCTCTGACAACACCCCCCTGGAAAGCATGAGCTTTTCATATAATATGGAAACCACAGAAACCTGAAGCCATATCACTTAAACAAAATTGTTTAAGTTTAGGGCGGCAGGAGCGAGTTCGAGTAATGAAGCCCATCCACCCATACAATACGGAGGTATCCACATGAAAAAGATTCTTGTTCTGCTGCTCGCGGCGATCCTGCTCCTCACCATGGCCGCTTGCGGTGCGAAGGAAAAGGAAGAGGAGGATTCCGGAGAGGGATCGATCAATCCCTGGAAGGAAGCGGAAAGTGCGGAGAAAGCAGCGGACGGCGCGGGCGTCGGTTATTTCATGGTGCCTGAGAACGGCACGGAGACGTCCGGCGGCCCGATCGACATTCTCAGATTCCAGTACATGAAGGGCATCGCGGAAGCGGACGGTGCGATCGGCACGGCGGATCTGACGATCCGCAAGGGCCTCAAGCAGGACAGCGAGGACGTGTCCGGCGACTACACCGCCTATCCCTATGCGTGGACGCAGGAGGTGGACGGCTGGGAAGTCTACTGCCTCGGCAACGAAGACGGCAAGATGATGAAGGCGATCTGGCTTTCCGACAACTTCAGCTACAGCATCGTGATCCGCGGACAGGGCGACTTGGCCGAGTCCTACGGCGTTGACGCGGATGCCGTTGCCGCGCTCGTGAGCGGGATTCAGTAATCTGCCGCCGCACAGACAATCCGATCCGAAACAGACATCTCTCCGGGGGTGTCTGTTTTTCCGTCTTGATTGTGCGGGATTTCTGTGGTATAATACCATCACGATGCCGGATCCACGGCACGGGGAGGCATGTACATGGGAAATTATCTTGTCACGGGTGCGTGCGGCGGCATGGGCTCGGCGATCTGCCGGCGGCTGACGGAGAACGGCCACTGCGTCTGGGGCATTGATCGGGCGGAGGGCGCACCGGCGGAGGGCTGGACGTTCGTGCGGGCCGATCTCACCGATACGGACACGCTGCGGGCTGCCGCGGACCGGATCGGTGCGGTGGAGCTCGACGGGATCGTCCACGCCGCGGGCATCTATGATCTGAATTCCCTCATCGAGATGCCGGAGGAGGATTTCGTGCGGGATTTCGACGTCAACCTCTTCGGGATGTTCCGCGTCAACCGGCTCTTTGTCCCGCTTCTGCGCCGGGGAGGCCGGATCGTCATGATCTCGAGCGAGCTTGCCCCGCTGTGCCCGATGCCCTTCACCGGGATCTACGCCGTCACGAAGACCGCCGTCGAGCGGTATGCCGCCGCCCTGCGCATGGAGGTGCAGCTGCTCGGACACCGGGTCGCACTGATCCGGCCCGGCGCGGTGAAGACGAACATGCTCCCGGCGTCGACGGCAAAGCTGGATCGCTTCTGCGCATCCACCGCGCTCTACCGCTGCAACGCCGACCGCTTCCGCCGCATCGTGAACCGGGTCGAGGCGAAGAACGTCCCGCCGGAGAGGATCGCACAGACCGTTGAGGCAGCGCTGACGGCGGCGCATCCGAGGCTGACCTACTGCGTGAACCGCAATCCGCTGCTCCTCCTCTACGGCGCGCTGCCGGCACGGATGCAGCTGTGGGCGATCCGGATGATCCTCTCATAAGAAAACGAACAACAGAAAGCCCTCCGCTGCTTTTCCGCAGGGAAGGGCTTCTTTCTGTTGCGCAGATTTCACGCCTGCCAGTGCTTCAGCGTCGCGAGGTATGCGCCCCACCCCGCGCGGCGTTCCGGATCGGGCGTGTTGTCGGGATTCGGCACGTGGGCGAGGAGAAAGTCGAGCAGGGCGTCCTTCGAGGCGTAGACGAATTTTCCGTCGGCGTAGCACCATTTGCAGTAGTCTTCGTTGATCGTCCCGTCCGGCTCCCGGCTGAGATTCCCGTCCTCGTCGAGCGGCATCCCGCAGCACTGGCAGACGAGCTGCCGCGGGGAGCCGAGCAGGGTGTTGATCGAGACGTCGAAGGTCTTCGAGAGCAGCCGGAGCGTGTCCGTGTTCGGCTGGGTTTCGCCGTTTTCCCAGCGGCTGATTGCCTGACGGGTCACCATCACCCGTTCGGCCAGCTGCTCCTGCGTCATGCCGCGCGCCTCGCGCAGATTTTTGAGGATATCCTTGATTTCCATGAAAATACTCCTTTCGCGTTGTCCTGTCTCCATTGTACCGCCGCGCGGCACATTTTGCAAGCAACCCGCTGTTGCTGTGTTCACTTTTTCCGCGTCGCCGTCTCCATCGTCAGCCCGGTCGCGTAGTCGAGCTGTCGGGGTTCTCCCGGCTCGTTCTCGCGCTGGCGGGTGTATCCGTCCACGTCCCACGAGGGTTCCTTGTCCCCCCGCCACGGACGGCACGCCCATTGGTACCCGCGGAACGGATCGCGCGTGCGGTTCATCCAGTCGAGCAGCTCGTCGTGCATCGCGTCCCTCAGCGCCGCCGCCTCGGGGTCGTCGATCCGGTTGTCGAGATCGTAGGGATCGGAGGCGGTGAGGTAGAATTCGTCCGTGTCCGTCAGGTGCAGGGCGAGCTTGGCCTCGTCCGTGACAGAGGCGCGCATCGGCTGGAATCCTCCGAAGCCGTCGTGATCGATCTCATACCGCGCGAATTCGATGTGCGCCGCGCGTCCCGTCTCCAGATCCGGATCGGCAAGCTGCGGCCGGAGGCTCTCGCCCTCGCACATCACGGGCTTATCGACGCCGAGCAGATCGAGCACCGTCGCGGGCAGGTCGATGTGCGAGACGACATGCCGGTAGACCGATCCCGCCGGGATGCCCGGGCCTTCGAAGAGCAGCGGCACCCGCGCGATCTCGTCGTAGACCGCCGGGCCTTTCGCGTACAGCCCGTGCGCCGAGGCCGCGTCCCCGTGGTCGGAGGTGTACATCCGCACGGACTCCGGGGCGACCTCACGCGCGAGGTCGAGGATGCGTCCGATCTCGGAATCGATGTAGCTCTGGCAGGCCGCGAGTCTCACCCCGATCCCGTGACCGCGCCGCGCCGGATCGAGTCCCCCCGCGCGCCTGGCCCAGATCCGCTGGTATTCCGGCTTGCCGCTCAGATCGTCGTCATACGCGGGCGTCCGCTCCCCCTGCCGCGCGTCGTACATGTGCGCATACGGCTCGGGACAGAGGCAGGGATCGTGCGGTTCGTCATAGGAGACCACGAGGAAGAAGTCCTCGTCCCGGTGTTCCCGCAAAAAGGCGAGTGCGCGCTCCGTCACCCGGTGCCCGTAGAGGAATTCCGGCGGGAGATCCCGGTCGCTGTTCGCCGCCTTGCGCGAGAAGAGCCGCTCCTCGTCCGTGAGCTCGTCGAGGTAGCATTTCATGTCATACCAGTACTTCGCCTCCCAGCCGTCCGGGCAGACGCCGTACCCGAAATAGTCCCCGCCGTCGAGGTGCCATTTGCCGATATACCCGCATGCGATGCCCGCCGCCGTCAGCCGTTGCCCGAGGGTCTTCACGTCCGCATAGAGCGGCATACAGTTGCCCCAGCTCCCGTTCGTGTGCGGGTAGAGCCCGGTGAAGAGCGCGCTCCGCGCCGGTCCGCAGACGGGCTGGCAGGTGTAGGTCCGCTCGAAGCGCATTCCGCGCTCCGCGAGGGAATCGATGTGCGGCGTCCGAACGGGCGAGCCGTAGCAGCTCACCATGTTATAGCCCGTGGAATCGGTCATGATCCAGAGAAACTGCCGTTTTGCCATGAAAAGTCCTCCTCTGTTCCGGTGCTGGTTCTCTCTGGCTATCGTAGCAGACCGGGGAGGGGAAGTCAAGGGCGGAGATGTAAAGAATTGCGTGCCGTCCTCTTTCTTTTTCCAAAAAACTGTGCTATAATGAGATATCACCCGCGAAAAGCCGCGGATCATGCGGCCGGCGGGAATACGGCGACGGGAGGGCGGCAGGATGATCGAAGAGAAGCCGAAGACGAGCAGCACGGCGGACGAGCGGGTCCGGCGGCGTTATCCGACTGCTTACGCGAAGGTCGCCGCCTCCTTCCGCGCGAAAGCGCCGAACGAAGCGCGCCCGGTCACGGCGGCGGAGATCGAAGAGGCGACCGGTTTCATCACCCGCGAAGCCGTGATCGCCGAGATCCTGCGCGCGGCGGACTGGTCGCGGGAGATCGCCCCCGGCCGGTTTGTCTCCGCGGAGGAGAGGGCGGAAGAACGCACGGCAGCCCAGACCCGGACGGCTTCCCGGGGATCGCGTACGGCGGACGATCCGTTCGTGTCGCTCCTGAAGCGCGCGCTGGAGCGGGAGACGAGCCGCAACCGCCTGGGCGTGTCCGCGGCCTATCTGCGCCATTTCTGCGGGAATCCGGATCCCGCCGCGCTCGGGGAACTGCTCGACGGCGCGCCGTGGGCCGTGAAGCAGTTCGGGCTGTACCGATACGCCGGGGAACCCGGACCGGATTCCCCGTCCGCATCCGGAGAAAACGCGCAGCTCCCACTCGATCCCGCCCTGACGCCGCAGCGCGCGGAACCCGCAGAGAGCGAAGCCGGGCCTTCCCGGACGAAGAGCACGGAGGCGCCGCGGTTCGAGCAGCTCTCGTTTCTGCCACCGGAGAGGGAGCGCGAGGAGGTGCGGGTCGGGACGCTCTTATACGCGCGGGAAAACCGCCGGGAGAAGACGACCGCGTTCGCCGTCGATTTCGGGCACGACATCGGGGTGAAGAAGGCGCGCGTCCCGACGGCGGACATGCCCGCGGGAGAACCGCTCGCCGGACGCCAGGTCGTCTGCCGGATGACCTACGCGGACGGGGAGCTGGCGCTCCGGATCCTCACGACGGACTCCGAAGACGGCGCTGCCGCGGTGATCCCGGCTGTGCAGGTCGCGAACGGGGACCGGGTGAAATGAGGAAAACAGCGAAAAACGGCTGCCGTTTTGTGGACGGTCAGCCGTTCTTTTCGTGAGGATCCTTTATCCTTCCGCCGGGATGATCCGGAAGTCCCCGGTGTCGAGGTCGATCTCCGTGACGGTCCCGTCGGAGAAGGTCGCGCGCTGACGGCGGATGTTGCCGTCCACGAATTCGTGCTTCACCATCTCCTGATAGGCGAGCCGTTCCGCCGATGCGCACGCCGTCTGCACCGCCGCGATCTGCTCTTCGTTCGCGCCGATCGGGCAGTAGACCGGATCGCCGCAGAGGATCGCGTAGAGGTAGGCGGAATCCTTGCCCGGGATGCCCCATCCGCCGCGCTGCCCGGGCAGGCCGATCCACGGGATCACCGCGCAGTCGTGGTAGACGAGATTGAGAAGCGGGATCGGGATGCCGAGGGCCTCGGAATGCCCGCTGCCGAGATCCGAAGTGAAGAACGGCGCGTGATGGCAGAGGACCTGGGACGGGAGGATGCAGTCGAGGATCTCCTCGGAGGACGGGATGATCCCGCGGTCCGTGAGGATGTCGAGGCAGCGGCGGCGGTTTTCCGCGCAGTCACGCCGCGTGGCCGGATGATCCTTTGAGAAGCACTCGTCGAGCCCGACCACCGAGAAGACGTCGAGATAGGACGCCTCCACCCGGATACCGAGCCGCGCGAACTCGTCGTAATTGCGCCGGACATAGTCGATCGCCCGCGCGGAGCAGAGGAAGGAGTGCGGGCCGCCGTACCAGACGGAGCAGTAGGGATGGGACCCGTCCGCGTATTCGATGGCCTCGCCGAAGGAAAAGTCCGGGCCGTCGTAGTAATAATCGCGGTACTGATCGTGGATGCCGAAGATGTAGCCAAGCTCCCGGCAGGTGTCCGCGAGCCGCCGCATCCCGTCCACACCACCCGCCGCTTCATGGGGCGGGAAGGGCGAGGGATGGAGGTTGTCGTATCCGTGGTTCCCCCAGCCGTCGAAGTGCGTGTAGGCTTTTTCGAGCCCTTTCTTTTTCAGTTCCCGGAGCTGTTCGGCGCGCGTGTCAAACGGCGTGTAGTAGTCGTTGTTTTCCGGATGATCCTTGTCATAGTAATCCGACTCGGGCGAGATGTGCACGGCGATGCCCTCGTGGATGACGGGACAGCCGAGGAGACGCTCGACGTTCGGGTTCCGCGCCGCCTTTTCGCGCAGGGTGACAAGTTGCCCGCGCTCCTTCACGTAGGCCCGGTAGCTCTTCGCGATGACGTTGTAGTCGCAGGGATCATAGAACCGGAAGAGCATCCGGCGGGCATAGCGCATCCGCCCGAGCGAGGGGACCCAGCGCACCTCGATGCGGTCTTCGTCGGGGGCGTATTTCGCGTCGTAGGGCGTGTCATAGATCGCCGCGTATCCGGATCCGTCCCGGACCTGTCCGCAGAGCGGCATGTAGGCGTCGCGCTCGAAGACGGTGCCGCCCGCCCACGGGATCGGATCGCCCGCGGGGACGAGCGTGCCCTGCATCCGGGAGAGCACGGTATAGCCTTGACCGGGCGCCGCGCCGAAATCAAAGGGAGCGGGGAAGACGACGAAAGCGATCTCGCCCGCCCGGTCGTCTTCGACGCGGACCTCGAAAAAGAGATCCCCGTTCGTGCGCTCCAGCGTGACGTGCGTGACGACGGTGATCCCGGAGCCCTCGAAGCCCTCGTAGACCGCGCGGATGCCGTCGTAGGTGCCGGTGGACGTGCGCTCCTCGCTTACCGGGGCGGGGAAGGGGATCACGCGTCCGTCGGCAAAATGGACCGCAGGGCGGCGCGTCATCTCCCAGCGGGCGCCGGAGGGCAGGGTGACGGTATAGCGAAAATCGGACGGAGAACCCGTGAGGGTCAGACGGGATGAGACAAGACGGTATTCAGACATGGTGACCTCCTTTGGCCGGATTCGATGCGGCCTTTGCCGCTATTATAACATGCCGCCCCTCCGCTGTCAATCGTCCGGCAGGGGGATTTTCTCCGTTTTCGCCGGATTTTCTCTTGCAATCGGCGGGTAAATCTGCTATAATGAACAAAAACAGGCGGAGGGACAGCGCATGACGACGAGAGAGCGGTTTCAGAGAATGTACGAACACCGGGAGGCGGACCGGATCCCGATCATCGACAGCCCGTGGGCAGGGACCCTGCGCCGCTGGCACCGCGAGGGCATGCCGGAGGGCGTCGACTGGCGGGATTATTTCGCCGTCGACAAGGTCGATTCGATCGGCGTGGACATCACGCCGCGGTACGAGGTCAAGGTCCTCGAGGATACGGACCGGTATCAGATCGCCACGACATCCTGGGGCGTCACGCTGAAAAACTTCAAGGAGCTCGACTCCACGCCGGAATTTCTCGACTACAAAGTGACCTCCCCGGAGGCATGGGCGGACGCGAAGGCCCGGATGACGCTCGAGGACGACCGGATCCCGTGGGGCTGGCTGCGCGCCAACTATGACCGGTGCCGCGCGGAGGGGCACTGGATCGAGGCGGGCTTCTGGTTCGGCTTCGACGTGACGCACTCGTGGATGGCCGGGACGGAGACGGTCCTCATCGCCATGATGGAGGAGCCGGAATGGGCCGTCGACATGTTCGAGACCTACCTCGACCGCTGCATGGCGCTGTTCGGGCGGATCTGGGACGCCGGGTACCACTTCGACGCGATCACGTGGCCGGACGACATGGGCTACAAGGGGACGACGTTCTTCTCGAACGAGATGTACCGCGAGCTGCTCAAGCCCACGCACAAGCGCGCGGTCGACTGGGCGCACGAACGCGGCATCTATGCCCGCCTGCACTCCTGCGGCAACGTCATGACGCGCATCGACGACCTCATCGAGATCGGGATCGACTGCCTCAACCCGCTCGAGGTCAAGGCCGGGATGGATCCCATCGGGCTGAAGGAGCGCGTCGGGGACCGGCTCGTCTTGCACGGCGGGATCAACGCGGTCCTCTGGGACGATCGGGAGGCCATTGTGGAGGAGATCCGCCGCACCGTCCCGCGTCTGAAGGAGAACGGGGGATATATCTTCTCCTCCGACCACTCGATCCCGAACGTCGTGAGCCTCGAAAACATGAAGGCGATCGTCGAGGCCGTGAAGGAAGCGGGGAAATACTGACGCAAAGCAAAGGCCGGATCCGGGGCGGATCCGGCTCTTTTGTTTTCGTATCAGTCAAAATCCTTGCACGCGATGAGGTTCGTGCCGGGCTCGATGAAGTCCGCGATGAGGACCTCTCCCGTGCGGACCGGTGCCTTCGCTTCCGTCGCGCGCACGATCTTCATCGCCTCGAACAGCTTTTCGCGCGGGATCCCGGCGTCGGTGCGGACCGGGAGCATCTTTTTGCCCTGTGCCGTCGTGACCGGGACCGTCGAGGTCAGGGTCCGGACCGGATGGGTGACTTCGTTCGCCGCGTAGGTCTTGCCGCGCAGGCAGGTGTATCCTTCGATCGATTCGATCGCGCCGGCGTCGTTCAGCGTGACGGTGATGCGGCATCCCGCCGGGCAGACGACGCAGGTCAGTTCTTTCGTTGTCATGTCGCGTCCCCTCCCGTCGCAGTCAGTTTTACGAGGATTTCCTTTTCATCGGATGCGAGGATCTGTCCGAGCTTTGCCGCCGGGATCGTGAGCGATTCCATCTCGCCCGGTGCCGCGGCGGATTTTGCCTTGTTCACGAGGATCTCGCCCGCCGCCGTTTCGACGGTCAG
>JAFZPN010000228.1 GCA_017550315.1 Clostridia bacterium | reverse complement strand
GGGCACGGTCCCGGTGTTCTCGACGTTGTCGGCAGCGGCGAGGGCGCCGTGCGCGGGAAGCAGGCTCATCGTCATCCCCGCCGGCAGATTCCGCCGCAGGATCGGCCGCAGTACGCACAGCGTGTCGCGGTCGGTGAGATAGAGCCCCGCCCGGAGCGCCGGCTTCTTCTCCATCGGATCGTACCAGTCCCCGCGCCGCCCGAGCACGTTCAGCATGCGTCTGAGGCACACGGCGGACGATCCGAGCTGACCGGGCATCCCTTCCGGAAGGCCGGGGACGCGCCCGTCTCCGTCGAGGATCTCATCGCCGAACAGCCCGGTGAGGAATTCCGTCACGTTCCCGCGCGTCACGCCCTCCTGACTGCGGAATCCGCCGCACTCCTCAGTGATGAGCTCGAGGGTGTCGATGTGCGGGTAGGTCTCGCACAGCTTCCTCAGCATCCGGCACTCGGCGTCCGTGTCGTCCGAGAGGATCTCGACCGACAGCGTGACCGTCATGCCGGCCTCCTTCGCGGTCTTCATGACCTCGCCGAGCCAGTAAACCGCGTATTCCTCCCGCTTCGCTTCGTCGTCGAAGATCGCCTCGGCCTCCGGGATGCAGTAGATCCTGCGGTTATGGATGCGGGAGGCGGTCAGCGGATCGGCGGCGGGGACGGGGTGCACCTGTCCGTAGAAAAAGTGTCCGGCGCGCTCGCCCGGTCTCGTACCGTGCCACTGACCCGGATAGCTGTGGAACGTGATCGCGTTGAAGCGCATGCGGGCAAGCGCGCGGATGTACTCCTCCGCGTCCTTCAGCGGATAGGAGGAGATGTCCATCGGGAAATTGATGTGCTGGCGGACGCCGCGCAGACGGAACTTCGGGTTCACGTCCCGGTCCGTGCGGAACAGCGCGTCAAGATCGAAGCCGAGCGGCGCGGCGTATCCCGTCGCCTCAAAGAGGATCCCCGCCTCGGCCAGCGCATCGCAGACGCCGCAGAGAACGGACGAGGGATTCCCGCCGTATACCGTCAGCGCGCGCCCGTCCCCGTGAACGGACCATGCCTGCGCGTCAAGGGCGGGATCGACGGCCAGCATGACGGTGCAATCCGCTTCGCCCTCCCCCCGGAGGATTTCGCACGCGGTGAATTCCGCGAGGAACCGGGCGAGCTCTCCGGCGGCGTACTCCGTATCCGAATTCTTTTGTACGATCCGAATCGTCATCATGGTATTCTCCTTCTATCTTCTTTTTCTCCGGCGGTATGTCCGTCGGGAAAACCGTGCGGGCTGAAATCCGTATCTGCCGGTCCTCTTCCCTACCATTGCTTCCTCCACTGGGCGGGGGTGGTCCCGTACTGATCGCGGAAGCACCGGTTGAAGGAGGACAAGGAGTTGAATCCGCAGGCCTCGGCGACGTCGACGATCGTGCGGTCCGAGGAACGGAGCAGGATCGCCGCCATGCGCAGCCGGATGTTCGTGATGTAGTTGAGCGGTGTCACCCCCGTCTGCTCGGTGAAGAGCTTGCGGAAATAGTTGACGCTGTAATTGCTCTCCGCGGCGAGGTCCTTCACCGAAAGCCGCTCGCCGTAGTGATTGAGAATGTACTTGATCGACGCGTAGATCTTCGGGTCGATGACCTTGGCCGCGGGCGCTTCGTCGAGCTCCGCCTCTCCTTCGCAGCGCAGGAATTTCAGAATCAGCGCGTTGAGCAGATGCGTGATGACGGCCACGCTCGACTCGTCGTGACGCTCCGCTTCCGCATAGATGATCTCCACGAGCCGCGCCATCTCCTCGTTCCAGATCACGTTCCGGTTGACCTGGATCTCCTTCTGTCCGAAGAGCTTTTCCCAGTCGATCGTCAGGTATTTCCACCGGGAAGGGAACTCGTTCGGGCTCTGCGCGATGTGCGGCTGCGAGGAGGAGATGAACGTCACGCACCCCTTCCGGAACGGATAGACCTTGTTCTTCACCAGGAAGATCCCCTCGCCTTCGAGACAGACGCCGATCTCGAAGCCGTTATGGTAGTGCATTTTTTTGTGATTGAAGGTGCGCTGGGTATATTCGAAGTAGTAGACGGGATAGTTCTCGTCGTATTCGATCGGGAAATAGACGACGCTTTCCAGATACTCCTGATAATCGGCAATCGTGTTCGGTTCCATGGCTGCTCCGCAAATGATCGGACGTTATGGTGTTATTATACCGTATGCTTCAAAAACAATCAAGAGGGATCGGGCCCGCGCGCGCAGTTTTGTGCTGTTTTAACAAATGAAATGGGAATAGACTGTTCACTCTGTACGGTATGGCAAAAACAAACCGGAAGCGCAGAGTGTTTTTTGCTCATGATAAGGTTCTTTTTCGGTGGAATTCCGTCTTCTGCCAACTTATAATAAAGACAGCATATAATCGGAGACGAATACGCTCCACCCATGCCCCGGAGGTTTCCCCATGAAACGCGTCCTCTCGCTCATCCTCGCCGTGCTCCTTGCCGCCCTGCCGCTTTCTTCGTGCGAGCGGGAAAGGACGGAAGAACCGGTCCCTGCGGAGAGCGCGGCGGAAACGCTTCCCGCGGAGGAGACCGGGACCCCGGACGACGGGATGTTCGCGATTTCGGACGACGAGCTCCGCGACCGGATCCTCGGCGGCTGGATCGGCTCCATGATCGGGGTCGCGTGGGCCGGACCGACGGAGTTCCGCTGGTGCCGCCGCATCATCCCGGAGGACGAGATGCCGGAATGGCATTCCTCCGCGATCAACGACGCGTTCGGGCAGGACGACCTCTACGTCGAGATCCCGTTCATGGACGCGATGGAGGAGCACGGCGTTCTGTGCGGCGTGGAACAGTTGGCGGAAAAATTCCGCGACTCCGCCTTCCCGCTCTGGCACGCCAACCTGCAGGGACGTGAAAACTTGCGCAACGGCCTCTTGCCGCCGGATTCCGGAAGCTATGTCTGCAACGTGCATGCGGACGACATCGACTGGCAGATCGAATGCGATTTTCTCGGGATCATGTATCCGGCGCTCGTCAACGCGGCCGCGCAGCGGTCCTTTGAAATCGGGCACATCATGAATTACGGCGACGGCGTGTACGGCGGGGTGTTCCTCGCGGCGATGCATGCGGCGGCATACCGCGCTTCCTCGGTCGCCGAGATCGTGGAGGACGGCCTCGCGGTGATCCCGGAGAACACCCGGTTCCGCGCGCTCATCGAGGACGTGCTGGACTCGTACCGGCGCGGGGACAGCTGGGAGGAAAACTGGCAGATGCTCGAGGATCGCTGGGCGGACGACGACAAATGCCCGGAGTGCGCCGGAGACCTCAACATCGACGCGAAGCTCAATTCCGGCTACGTCGCG